>JBKJIP010000150.1:0-12465 GCA_046598515.1 Fimbriimonadaceae bacterium
GGTTGGCACGCAACCAGGGGTGCCCTTCGGTTACCCTGGCTACCAGCGGAGTCCCCTGCCGGGGACTGAGGCTATGCGGAAAATCGCGAGATCTGCGGTCATGAAATCGTTAGATAAATGGCTATGCCCCCTGCCCGTTCTCCCTCCGGCGCACAGATATCGCGGCAAGGAGAGGGGGAGCGCGCCGCACGAGGATTTCGACGCATCGGGTAAGTTCCGCGAACCACTCGATGGTATGAGCACATGCCCGGACCCGCAATCAAAAAGAAGACAGCTCTGCGCCAACAAAGGAAGTCGTTTGAGAGTGAGCATCCCGCTGATCGCGATCTCGTATTCTTGCTTCAAGATTGGTCTGATGGCTACAACGTAGGCGGGTTGTTCCGCGTGGCCGCGGCATGTGGGGCCCGAGAACTGATCATGATCGGCAAGACGCCGGTACCGCCGCACCCGATGATCGGGGTCACGTCACTTGGCATGCATCGTCGTGTCGCTTTCCGGCACTTTCCCAAATGGATCGACGCGGTAGAAAAACTGCGCGAGGAGGGTTACACTTTCATAGCCGTGGAGGTCGCAGAGCAGGCTGAGCATTACATGGCCTTTGAGTATCCCGCCAAAACGTGCCTCGTTCTGGGCAACGAGGGGGCAGGGGTCACGACGAACTTGATGAAGGCGTGTGATGCCGCCGTCTACATTCCGATGTACGGCAAGGGCCGCAGCCTAAACGTTCACGTCGCTGCTGCGATCGTCGCCTTCGAAGCGATGATGCGCGGAACTGAATGAGGAATCTGGACTGGTCCCCCAAACCCCAAACCCTAAACCCCAGCAGTAGGCTCAATATGCCGAATCTTCCATTGCACCTTCGTGACGCCCTGCCACTCATTTAGCTCGGGAAGGAAGATCACGTCGGCGGTCATTTTCGGCGTGAACCACTCCGGGATCTCGGCGAGTGGATAGAAGCCGGTGAGGGCTTGGCCGCCTTTTGCGCCTAGTCTCACCTTTTGAGAACCGTTCTTGGTGGGCTGCATCTCATAGATGGTGCATTCGCGAGAGCAGAACGTGGGAGTCGGATTGGCATTTCCGAACGGCTCCAGCATTTGGAGAGCCTCAATCTCTCGGAATGTAATCTCCTTCGATTCGACCTCCGCGTCGACTTCGCAGATCGGCTGGAAGTCTTCGGCCGTCAGCATGGAAGATGCATAGAGGTTCAGTGCCTCGGTCACCTTCTCCGCGTTCTCAAAGGGAGCGCTGAAACCAGCGGCCATGGCGTGTCCACCGCCGTCCATGATATCGCCGTGCGCTCGAATCGCGTCGTAGAGATTGAATCCGGCGATCGACCGGGCGGAGCCCTTCATGCGGCCCTCACCATCGATCGTGTAGGCAAAGGCCGGTCTTCGGAATGTCTCAACGAGGCGGCTGGCGACGAGGCCGACGATGCCGGCATGCCAGGTTGGATCACCGACGACGATCGCGAACTTATTGTCCAAGTTCATCTCCATGACTTGAGCGACGGCCTGGTCGACCATTTCGCGCTGCTGAGCCTGCCGTTCGGAGTTGATCTTGTCGATCTCCTCGGCGAGCTTTGTCGCGATGTCGGCATCGCGCGTCAACAGGAGATTCAGAGCCCGGACGGCATCGTCGATGCGACCGGTCGCATTCAGGCGCGGGCCGATCTGGAAGCCGATATGGCCGGCCGTGAGCTTGTCCTTCTCGTGGAGTTCGGCGACCTTTTTGAGCGCAACGAGCCCCTTGCGGTCGGTTGTGGCGAGCGCCTTAAGGCCATGGCGAACGATAATTCGGTTCTCGCCCAGAAGGGGCATGACGTCGGCGACGGTGCCGACGGTGGCAAGGTCCAGATAACGCTGGTGATACTTGTGAATCGGCAGATCGAGCGCGCGGGCAATCCCTTCACAGAGCCGGAAAACGACGCCGGCGCCACAAAGTTCTTTGTAGGGATACTTCGAATCCGACCGATGGGGGTTGACCACGGCTTCCGCGTTCGGCAGAATGGGTCCAACTGTGTGATGGTCGGTTACGACCACTCGCATGCCAGCTTCTCTCGCGGCTTCCACCTGCTCGTGGGCGCTGATGCCGCAGTCACAGGTCAGGAATAGCTTCGCTCCGGCTTCCTTGGCTTTTTCAACCGCGCTCAAGTGGATGCCGTACCCTTCCTTCATCCGGTGGGGAACGTGGACTTGGACGTTGCACTTGATTGCTTCGAGGAATCGGGTGAAGAGGGCGGCGCTGGTAACGCCGTCGGCATCGTAGTCGCCGTGGATGAAGATCAGCTCACCGCGCTCTCGCGCCCCGAGAATCTCACGCTCGGCGATCTCGTAATCGGGTAGCAGTCGGGGATCGCCAAGGTCTTCCAGACGGGGGTTCAGGAATTTCTCGGCTTCGGCGGGATCGCCGAAGCCGCGGCGCACCAAGACGGCCGCGACCGCGGGCGGAATTCCGAGTTCGCGCTGGAGAACCTGCTCTTGGCCCGGGTCTCGGGGCGCGGAGAATATCCGCATGGCGGTGCTTTCAATGACGGCTGACATTTACTTCGAGTACGAGTCGCACCAGCGATAGGCGTCGATCAGTTTGCGCTCGCCTTCTTTGCCGGCGTGGTGATTGCCGTGCTCCATTCCGAGGATGCCCTTGAAGCCCTTGCCCGCGATGTGCTTGAAGATGTTCTGGTAGTTCATCTCGCCGCTCGTGGGCTCGTTGCGCCCGGGGTTGTCTCCAATTTGGAAGTACGCCGTCTCCGACCATGCGCGATCGATATTCGGGATGATGTTGCCCTCATGGATCTGCTGGTGATACATATCGAACAGGATCTTGCAGGACGGGCTGTTGACGGCGCGGCAGATCTCATATCCCTGCGCGATCTTGTTGAGGAACTGGCTGGGGTGATCTCGGAAGTTGAGCGGCTCCAGAACCATAACCATGCCGTGCGGCTCGAAGATTTCGGCGCCCTTGCGGAGGGCATCGATCACGTTGGCGGTTTGGTAGCCCATGTCCTGCCGGTAGTCGATGGAACCGGGCACAACCGTCATCCACTTCGCATTGACGCGCTTGGCGACATCGACGGTGCTCTTGCACTCGCTGACGAACTTCTCGAGCAGGGTGGGGTCGCCGCTCGACAGGCTCGCATTCCACGCCGTTTCGCCGTTCACGACGAGCACGCCCATAGTAATGCCGAGATCGGCCATCGCCTTGGCAACGCGCTCCTGATCTTGGACGGAGCGGCCCTTCATGCCGTTATCCTCCCAAGCATGGAAGCCTTCGTCGGCGGCGAATTTGAGCTGGTCGACGAGGTCTTTGCCCGCAGAATTTTGGAACATGCCCCAATGCGGGCCGTACTTCAAAGAAAACTTTTCGCCGCGCTTAGCACGGCCAACCTCGGCCATCGCCTCGACCATTCCCCCAACTCCCAGCGCGGCGGTTGCCGCGGCTTTCATAAGATCTCTTCTGGTTAGTTCAGACATTTGTATTCACTGTGGTGAAGTTCTATAAATCTTAAATCGTAAATCGTAAATTGACGAACAATCCGCAAGCGGCACTCAAGGTTCACGTGAATCCCACCCGTCCGTCGATTTACGATTTACAATTTACGATTTACAATCACGAGGTCAAGCCAGTTTCGTCTTCCCCGGCACGGCGACATCCGGAACACCGATCTTGCCCATCTCCAGGTGCGCAGGCATGAGGCTCACGGTGGAGTTTAATGCCTGTTCCCAGGTGACTTCGAGGCCGGTGTAGGCGGACATTCGACCGAGGATGGCGGTGCAGGTGCTCTCGGCGACTTGGACGCCCTCATTGAAAGCTTCATTGCCACGGATGCTCTTGACCAGCCGCTTGTGCTCTTCGACGTAAGGGTTCGGACGATCGCCGCCGTCCCATCGCCAGGCGTTTTCGCCTTTGATGCGGGTGTTAGCGTCGGAGTTGCCTTTCGTGCCCACGATGTACTCGGAAACGTTGCTGGCGCAGCCGTCGATTTGGCGGCACATGCTGATCATTCGGACGCCATTCTCATAGGTGTATTCGGTGGCGAAGTGATCGAACACATGACCGTAGGCCGGATCGGTGCGAACTTGGCGGCCGGCGAGGGACATCGCCTTGACCGGGTGGGAGCCCATGGCCCAGTTACAGACATCCATGTTGTGGATGTGTTGCTCGCAAATGTGGTCGCCCGAGAGCCAGGTGAAGTAGAGCCAGTTTCGGAGTTGCCACTCCATATCGCTCCAGGCCTCTTGGCGCTGGTGCATCCAGAGACCGCCCTGGTTCCAGTAACAGTTCATGGCGACGATGTCGCCCATCTGGCCATCTTTGATGCGCTTGATGCACTCGTTGTAGGCGGGATCGTGGCGGCGCTGGGTACCGGCAACAACGGTAAGACTCTTCGTCTTCGCTTTCTTCGCGGCCTCCATAACGGCTCGAACTCCCGGGCCATCGACGGCAACCGGCTTCTCCATGAAGACGTGCTTACCAGCTTCGACCGCGGCGGGGAAGTGCACGGGGCGGAAAGCAGGCGGGGTGGTGAGAATAACTACGTCGACGCCACTGGCGATGACGTTCTTGTAGCCATCGAACCCGACGAACTTGCGGTCGCCGACATTGGTCTTGGTAGGGTGATCCTTGGTCATGCCAGCGAGACAGCCGTCCAGGTGATCCTGGAAGACATCGGCCATGGCGTACAACTCGACGCCGGGGTCGGCGGCGATGCAGTCGCGGATCGCGCCGGAACCGCGTCCGCCGCAACCGATGAGTCCTACTCGCAGCTTGGCGCTGCCCTGATGAACGGCAAATACGTTGGGGGCTGCCAAGGTGGCAGCGGCCGCGGCTGAGCCGACGAGAAAATTACGTCGCGTTAAATCCATTTCTTCTTCTCTCTCAATGAGTTTTCGCCGGGTCCGCTTCGTTGAAGATCCGCCTCTATCTAGTTTGCCCGATTCTGAAGCCATCAGATGGATGGGACGAAAACGGCGAGCCTAGTTGACCTCGGGAATTTCTCGCGATGATTTTCGCCACCCGCCTACGGGTGGCGATGCCGACCAGTCTCTGACTAGGGCATTCTGGGATCTGGACTCAGTCGAAAGCTGGTCGGCACTCCACACGATGGCGTGTGGAGTGAACACGCTTCAACGTTATCGCCACTTCACGTTGGGAGCGAGTGTTGGTACCTCGGCTTCAAATTTGTTCAAGCCACACGCCCTCGTGTGGCACGCCGCCCAGCCCTCGGCTAGGACAACCGGGAATCAGGACTCAGTCGAGAACTGGTCGGCACTCCACACGAGGGCGTGTGGAGTGAACAGACTTCATCTCTGGCGAACTGTTATTTCCCGTACTTCTCGAGCGACCGAAGGGCCGCATCGCGGTCCTCGGTGATCCACAGGTCGATCGCATGGACGACCGCCTTCAGGGCATCGTCGATCGTTCCCCTCTCGTCCGGAGTGAACTTGCCGAGGACGTGGTCGATGGTGTCGTCCTCTTCCTCACCGATCCCTATCTTGACGCGGGGGTAATCCGACGTCCCAAGCGCCGCGATCAGCGATTTGTGGCCGTTGTGGCCGCCCGAACTTCCGCGCTCGGGAATCTTGAGCTTGCCCAAGACCATGTCCTTATCGTCCGCGATCACGATAATGCGCTCGGGGGGGACGCCTTGTTGGCGAGCCAGGGGGGCGACGGATTGCCCGGACAGATTCATATAGGTGAGCGGTTTGACCAGGCCCACGACGGTGGTCCCAATCTGCCCCACTCCGAACAGCGCTCGATTGCGCCCGCGATCCACCTTGATCCGGTGGCGGGTCGCCAGCATGTCGATCACGTCGAAGCCGACGTTGTGGCGAGTGCCCTTGTATTCGGGGCCCGGATTACCCAAGCCCACGATCAGCCATTCGGGGTTGCCATAGGACGGTTGCGGCTTCTTGCGGAACATCTCTTCTATTGTGGATTGTCGGCAGAATTGCGGGGTTCCTTGTTAGCCCGGTATGCCCAAATCGCGATTAAAATCGAGAGAATGTCGATCAGGAAGAGCGCGAAGTAGCCCGCGTAGTAGAAGGGGATGCGGCGTGCGAGGGTGGTGCTCGTCAGATCGACATTGGCATAGAGCTTCCGCAACTCTTTGTCCGAGGGTTCCATAGGTGACCCGTCGCTCTTGTGCCCGAGTGACCAGCCGAGGCGGTGAAGATCTCCGTGGAGCACGTAATCCCTTGGTTCGGCAGCTCGCAGCCGCGGGTGGAGGTTTGGCCGTATGGGCAACTGAGATTTCCGAATCCTTGGTGGATCGAAAATCAGCACGTTCGAACGTAGATATCGAGAAGCGTGGTTCATGTCATTTCCCGAACTGTGGTGGGCACCGAGAATCCAGGCACCGATGACCGGGGTGATCAAGAGGGTCAATCCCGGTAGCCAAACTAGAAGTTTCACGGCAATCTATTTCACAAACGCGGCTTCTTCCGCCGTTCGACAGAGTTGCTCGACCGTCGAGGAATCCCATCCAAAGGTCTTCGCACACTTGATCCATTCATCCGTCAGGGTCGTGTTGAACATCGGTGGGTCATCCGAATTCAGGGTCACCTTAACCCCCGCGTCGATCAGGCGCTGAATGTTATGGTCCTCCAGCCTGGCCACTCCGCCCACGCAGAGATTGCTCGTGGGGCAGACTTCGAGCACGATCTCCTCGTCGATCAGCCTTCGCATAAGGTCCGGGTCTTCGACGGAGCGGACGCCGTGTCCGATTCGCTTGGCGCCGGTCACGTCCAAAGTCTCCTTGACCGACCACGCCCCCTGCGTCTCCCCTGCATGGGCAGTAACGGGAATCCCCAGTCGCTGGGCTTCCTTGAAGACTTCGGCGTACTGCGTCGTCCCCCGATCCTCGAAGCCGGCGATGCCGAGGGCGCAGACGCCTCGGCCATGCCATGCGGCGACCCATTCGAGGACCTGCATGGCCCTTTCCGGCGCATCGCCGCGGACGATATCGAGAATGAACTGCATCTCGATCCCCAACTCCGTCCGTCCCCATTCGCGAGCCCGATTCACGGCTTCCATTTGCTCATCGACGGGAATGCCACAATACTTCTCGATCGTGGCGACGGTGAACGTGACTTCACTGTAGCGGATGTTCTGATCGGCTTGGCCCTGCAAGAATTCGCGGGCGATGAACTCGAGGTCCTCCGCGGTCTGGATGCACTTCGTGATGGCGATGTAGACATCGACGAAGTGGGGGAAATCTCGGAAGCGATACCATTCCCTCAGACCGGCCAGATCGGATGCCGGCAGGGGGACATTGTTCTTGCGGGAGAGTTCGAGGACGGTCTCAGGTCGAATCGAACCCTCGAAATGAACATGAAGTTCAATTTTGGGCATGGAGCGAAGCGATTCTTCGGTAACCACCATGATTCAGTATGACCTCTCGGGAACCGAGTTGTTTGGTTAAGCATTGAGGCTTGGCGAGGCAAATGGATTTGCTGTTCGTGAAAAAGAGCAAGTGATGCA
This sequence comes from Fimbriimonadaceae bacterium, assembly GCA_046598515.1. GTDB lineage: Bacteria > Armatimonadota > Fimbriimonadia > Fimbriimonadales > Fimbriimonadaceae > JANJUB01. The sequence continues at coordinate 7,480 of JBKJIP010000150.1, forward strand.
ACCAGGTTCTGCTTTGGCAATATCCATGTCTAGTCCGATGCAACATAATGCAGACGGCGAGATGGCATGGTCGAAGCACGATTTCGAGTCCTCGGTTCGGCCGGAACTTGCAATTCTTTATCGAGTTGCCCGCCGTCTTGCGCGTTCAGACGATGAGGCTTCCGATCTCGTCCAACAAACCCTGGTTAAGGCTTTTCAAGCCTGGAGCCGCTTCGATGGGCGCTATCTGAGAAGCTGGTTGATCCAGATTATGCGCAATGAGAATCTGATGCGCATTCGTTCGTCTGGAAGGATGGAGGAAGTCGAACTCGACGAAGCCATTGCCGTGGAAGAATCCTTTTGGGATGAAGTTCATTGGCGAGCGCAGGTCGGAAGAGTCCTTCAGGAACTGGACGCCCTCCCGGTGGAGTTTCGAATTGCGGTGACGCTTTGTGATCTTGAACAAATGACTTACGAGGAAGCCGCCAAAGCGATGGATGTGCCCATTGGGACGGTACGCTCTCGCCTGTCGCGAGGTCGATCGATGCTGCGCGCAAGGCTGACGGAGGGCATCGAATGACCGATTGGCAGAGCTACTTGGACGGGACCATGCCGGCCTCCGAGCGAGCCGCGCTCGAGGGGCGAATGGCTCTCGAACCGAATCTTAGAGCCGAGCTCGACGGTTTCAAGGCATTTCGCTCCGCTCTCAGCGAAGCAGGCAAGTCGGTGACCGTCCCCACCGTCGCTCTGCAAGACGTTTTGGCGGGAGTCGCGGCAAAGGGATCGCCGATCCCGTGGATGCGGATGCGATGGTCGCTTGGCGCCGTCACGGCGACGATTCTGATCCTGTTCACCTGGCTCATGGTGACCCGAGATCCGATGGCTTTAGCGAATTCGCGGATGCGCGACTCATTCGCTCGACCTACGGCGGAGCAGGCTTCCGCATGGGTTTACAACAAGATTGGCCTCCTGGTCCCGCCCATTCCCATGACCGGCTCCGGGGCGATCCTGGAGCGGACCGCCGTCGGGGACGACTGGGCGATGTTCGAATACAGCGTCCAGGGCGATCGTTTTTCGATCTACGTGAAATCGGGCGATAACTTTGATTCCTTCCCGAAGACCGCAGGAACGGAGGGCGCGCCGCAGTACGTTGGCCCCAAAGGAACCGGATGGCGAGCGAACGGCCTCTCGTTTTATCTCACGGGTTCGGAGGACATGGTCAACCGCATGAACTGCGAAGCGACGAAGGAATCTTTGATTCCTCCGAAGAAGCCCAGGCTCGGTGTGAAAACCAAGTGACAAAATAGGGAAGTGACCCTTGCCGACCGAGCCGCCTGGCTGCGCGAAGAACTGGAGCGCGCGAACTACCTGTACTACGTGCTCGAGCAGCCGTCGATCAGCGACACCGAGTACGACAAACTCTTCCGCGAACTGGTCGAGCTCGAATCCAATAATCCTGACCTTCAGACTCCGGACAGCCCCACGCAACGCGTCGGCGCGGCCCCGCAGGGGCAGTTTCCTTCCTATCGGCACCTCGTGCCCATGCTATCGCTGGACAATGCCTTCGGCGAGGACGAACTTCGCGCGTTCGATGAGCGGGTTCGCAAAGCGCTCGCAGTTGACTCCGTCGACTATTACGTCGAGCTCAAGTTCGACGGTCTGTCGCTCTCGCTGACTTATGAGGACAGCGTCCTCACCCGCGCGACGACCCGCGGGGATGGGGCCACCGGCGAAGTGATCACCCCCAACGCGCGAACCCTGCGCGGCGTGCCTCTTCGACTGCGCATCGGGGTTGGGGAGAATCTTTTCGATGCCGCTCCCTTCGAAATCCGGGGCGAAGTCGTCATGTTTCGAGAAGCTTTCAATGCCATGAACGCTGATCGGCTCAGCCGAGGTGAGCCCGCATACGTGAATCCTCGCAATGCCGCCTCCGGCAGTCTGCGTCAGCTTGACAGTCGGGTCACGGCCGCTCGAAAGCTGAACTTCTTTGCTTACTCGGTGGTTGGGCGTCGCCTTGCGCCCTCTCAATCGGAGACTTTAGCGGTGCTGAAAGAAGCCGGATTCGCGGTTCATCCTTCCGCGCGTCAAGTTCAGGGTGTCGAGGGGATCCTCGAGTTCGTTCATCAAACCGAGGCGAATCGGGCCGGACTGCCGTTCGGAATCGACGGCGTCGTCATCAAGGTGGACGACTTCAATCTCCAAGAAACTCTGGGTTCCACGGCACGGGGTCCACGCTGGGCGATCGCTTACAAATACCCGGCCGAGCAGGCTTTCACAAAGCTGAATCGAATCGGTTGCCAAGTCGGCCGCACGGGCGCGATCACGCCGGTCGCGGAGCTGGAGCCCGTCTTTGTCGGTGGGGTGACGGTCAGTCGGGCAACGCTCCACAACTACGACGAGATAAGACGTCTCGATGTTCGCGAAGGCGATTGGGTGATGATCGAGCGGGCGGGCGACGTGATCCCCAAGGTTCTCGGGCCCGACTTGAACCGCCGTGAAGGCGATCCGCCTAAGCCCATCGAGCCTTCGGAATGCCCGGAATGCGCCACGGCGCTTGTGCGCAAGGAGGGCGAGGTCATCCTGCGGTGTCCTAACAAAGCCTGTCCCGCGCAGGTGGCGGAGAAGCTGATGCATTTCGTTTCTCGGGGCGCCATGGACATCGAGGGGCTCGGATCGAAGCTGATCCTGCGCTTCCTCGAAGAGGGCTTTCTCACGGATATTCCATCCATCTACCGCCTCAAAGACAGCCGCGATGCCCTGAAAGAACTCGACAAGCTCGGCGAAACGAGCGTGGAAAAGCTCTTGGCCCGGATCGAGGATTCCAAAACGAATCCTCTCGAACGGCTCATTTTTGGACTGGGAATTCGTTTCGTGGGCGACCGAACCGCCCGCGACTTGGCTCGCTCGTTCGGCAGTCTCGAAGCTCTTCGGCGTTGTAATCGGGGATCGCTGATCGAGGTGCCGGATATCGGCGACCGCACTGCGGGTGAGATTGAGAGCTGGTTCGAGAACGAAGAGAATCAAACGCTCATAGACGAGTTACTCGCCCTGGGCGTGGCCCCCATCGAGTCCGCCGCGCCCATCGGCGATCAGTTCGCGGGAATGACGTTCGTGTTCACCGGTGCCCTCAGCATGAATCGTGAGGAGGCAGAAGCGAAGGTGATAGCCCTAGGCGGCAAAGCCGCGGGCAGCGTCAGCAAGAACACCACGTTCGTTGTGGCTGGCCCCGGCGCGGGCAGCAAGTTGGCGAAGGCCGAGCAGTTGAACGTGCAAGTTCTGACCGAAGAGCAGTTCTTAGCTATGGTCCCATAACGTGGCGTTGGGTGCCAGACGATGCCACATCCATGACGACTCGACTGCTTGCTAACAGTAGGGTTCTCGATAAGAATCTCTAATGCGTCAATCTCGGATCTCTAGGGTAAAGTGCTGAAATGCGTAGGCACTTGTGGATTACTTTAGGGCATTGTGTGCTTCCACCTGCAAATACCGATAAGTTGGATTTCATAAACTACAGTCGAATAACAAACAACCCCAGCGGAATGGGAGGCCAGGGTTCATGATCGCACTAGGGGCCCTGCTACTCTTCCAGTCGATCCCGGAGCCTGTCAAGTTCAGAGTCTATGTAGGTTCCCAGGTGCCTTCAAGAGCTGCCCTTCGGTATGTTGGTGGTGGTTCTGGATTGGACAATGATAAGGACGTTGTCTTGCATGACCTGAAAGGTGTAACCTTGGTCTGTGACGCACGTGACCTCGCTTTCGAATCCTTGAAGTTGCGGACTAGAACATGGAGGGATGTTCAGGGTGCTTTGGAAAAGGACAATTCGGTTGACTTGAAAAAGCTTAAACCGGAAGCCGCTGAGATAATTGCCCGGACTTTTGCCACGAATATGGGAGTTCAAGGACTCAAAAGGGACAATGGCCGAGTCTACTTGGGCTGCGGATTTACTATATCTCTTGGGCCGAACTATAATCGTACAATCGATTTGCCGGCAGACATAGAGCCACAGATAGCCGACGAGTCCCTTTCTAACGGTCCAGCTGATTTAAGCTCGCCGGAGAACCAAGGTCCAATGCTTAGCGGAAAATTTTTCGTTTCGCGATTTTATGAGTTTGGTAGCCAACGAATCAAGCCAAAGGAGCGGAGAGAAGCAGTAGCGGAAGCCGTCCGGACCTACGAGGAGTTCGTTGATAACCTCCGAGCCGAATCGGCCACGGCTATGGCTAACCTTGCAGAAGAAATTTGCAAGCGGAGTGGCTTCAGCGAACTCCTGGAAAAGTGCGGAAAGGATCTTGACCTGGGCCAGCTCAAGGGAAAACAACGCGAGAGACTGCTCGGATTCTTGATTGCAAATAGGTCTTCGCTCGGGCTTGGAGAAGAATCGGACATAGAGAAAATGCTCTCGAAGTCTGGCTCCTTTCGACTTCAGCCGGATATCTCCTTCATGTCTTTTACATCCAAAGGCGGTTCGATGGTGTCCGTTCCATTCATTATGCCTGGATCGTCCGGAGCCTAAAGACGTTCTCCAAACGGAAATGCGTTTGTTTGTCTGATTGAAATGGTCACCCCGCCAACAGGCTGACGTTTTGCAAGTCTGTACATCAAGCATAATCCGCGAATGAAGTCGGTCGGGATTCTCCTCTTCGACGGCGTCGAAGTTCTCGACTTTGCCGGGCCGTTCGAGGTCTTCGCAACCTCCAAACGACCCGATATGTCCTTCGTCTTCTCGGTCAAGATGATCGGCTTAAACTCTCCCATAACGGCGACCGGCGGACTCCGCGTGCTTCCCGACTTGCTGCTCTCGGAAGCTGACTCTCCCCACATCCTGATTGTGCCGGGCGGAAAGGGAACTCGTCCGTTGTTCGCGACTGGCGATCTCGATGAGTTTCTGCAGAACTGTCAATCCGAAGTGATTGCCTCCGTCTGTACCGGTTCCATCCTTCTCGCGAGGGCGGGACTGCTCGATGGCTTGCCGGCGACGACGCATTTCGGAGCGATGGGCTACCTTGA
>JBKJIP010000397.1:0-13054 GCA_046598515.1 Fimbriimonadaceae bacterium
CCCGCTGCAGGTCTTCATTTGGGGCGGGAACGTGCTTTATTTAGGTGGGCTTAGTGGCTGGATGGTCGGTGACGCGCTGCGGCGGTTCTAGTTTCTGTCGAACAATCGAGAGTAGAGTGCGTATACGCGGTTGATGATCGAGCCCGCGCCCTCTTCCAAAAAGTTCAAAGCTGTGCTCGTTGCTGAGGTCACTATCGCAATCCTGATAGTGCTGATCCTGGCCGCCCTGATTCTTCCTCGCACGATGACCCAAGAGAGAAGCGGGCATGCCAAGGAACCATCTGACATCGCTATGATCAAATCCGCGTTAAATCGATTCCGGCTCGCTCAGGACCGATTTCCGACTGATTCCGAAGGGCTTGCAGCCCTAATTCGAAACCCCGACATCAAAGGCTGGCAGGGACCATTCCTCGAGGAAGAGCCGCGGGACCGGTGGGGACGGCCCTACAGATACCGCTATCTAGGCAATGATGATGTTGCGGTATTCAGCTATGGTGCCGATGGGCAGCTCGGCGGCGAAGGTGATAGCGCTGATTTCGGCGATTCCGGCTCCAACTAGGTCGGGACCCCCAAGTCGTCGGCGATAGGGCAGATTCCCCGACTATCACGCTCCTTCCCGGTACAATCTTGCCTCCCCATGGATTTTAAGAGCACCCTCAATTTTCCGGACCCTGAGTTCTCGATCCCCATGAAGGCCGACTTGCCTTCACGGGAGCCGATTATTCAGGCGAAGTGGAACGCGATGGAGGCCTCCGGCTCCGCTCAGGTGGGGATTTATCATCGGATTCAGGAAGCGCGCATGAGCGCGCCGACCTTCATCCTGCACGACGGCCCGCCGTACACGAACAGCCCGATCCATCTCGGCACGGCCATGAACAAAATCCTCAAGGATTTCGTGGTCAAGTCGCGGACCTTGCTCGGCTATCGTGCGCCGTACGTGCCTGGATTCGATAATCACGGGTTGCCAATCGAGCAAGCGGTCATGAAGGTGTTCTCCGAGAAGAAGGAGAAGCCCGACGTCGTCACCTTGCGCCAAGCGTGCCGGGCCCACGCCGCGAAATACCTCGATCTCCAGAGCCAACAGTTCCGCCGACTCGGCGTCTTCGGTCTCTGGGAAAAGCCTTACGCCACGATGAACTATGGCTTCGAAGCCGAGATCGTGCGCGTTTTCAAGCGGCTCGTGGAAGGCGGCTTTGTCTACAAGGGCCTGCGCCCGACTCTTTGGTCGCCCACCCAGCGCACCGCCTTGGCCGACACCGAAATCGTCTACCAGGACCACACGTCGAAAGCGATCTACGTGCGTTTTCCCGTCCGCACGGCGGAGGCGCTGACCGACTTCCCGAATCTCTACACGATCATCTGGACGACGACTCCCTGGACGATCCCGGCCAATCTCGCGGTCGCGTTCCATCCCGAGTTCATCTACGCCGTTGTCGAAGTCGGCGACGCGCAGTACCTGCTGCTGGAGGACCTGGTCGCCAAGACGGCCGAGAAGTGCGGCTGGGCGAGTCATGAAATCGTCAAGCGACTGCCAGGACGAGATCTCGCGGGCGCGATCTTCAAGCATCCGATCTTTGATCGCGACTCCGCCGCGGTTCTCGCCGATTACGTGACGACGGAAGACGGCACCGGCGTAGTCCACACCGCGCCTGGCCATGGCCGGGACGACTTCTTCACGGGCATGAAGTATGGCCTTCAGATTCTCTGCCCCGTCGATGAGCGCGGCATCCTGACGGATGAAGCGGGAGAGTTCGCGGGAGTTTCGTACAAGGATTGCGATAAAGTCGTCGTTGACCGCCTTCAAGAAGTCGGAAACCTGCTCAGCGTTTCCGACTATCAGCACTCCTATCCGCACTCCGAGCGGGACGGCAAACCCGTCATCTTCCGTGCGACGGAACAGTGGTTCGTCGCCCTGGATCACAACGACCTCCGCGCAAATGCGATGGAAGCTATCCGGCACGTACAATGGCTGCCGGAATCCGGCTATGCCCGCATCTCATCCATGATCGCCAATCGCCCCGATTGGTGCATCTCCCGCCAGCGACCGTGGGGCGTCGGCATCCCCATCTTCTACGGCAAGACGAGCCGCGAGCCGGTCATGGATCCCGTCGCCATAGAGGCCGTCGCCCAACTCGTCGAGAGCGAGGGCTCCGACAGCTGGTTCTTGAAAGATCCTTCAGAGATTCTGCCTCAGGGTTATACACATCCGACGACGGGCGAGACGGAATTCGTTAAAGAAACCGACGTCCTCGATGTCTGGTTCGATAGCGGGTCCACCAATCTCGCCGTGCTAGAAGGCAACGTGGAGAAAGAGTGGCAAGAGCCCTGGCCCGCCGACCTCTATCTCGAAGGATCCGACCAGCATCGCGGTTGGTTCAACTCCTCGCTCATCCTGGCCATGGCCACTCGAAACACGGCGCCTTATAAGGCGGTCGTTACTCACGGCTTTGTCATGGACCGCAACAGCATGCTGAAGATGTCCAAGCGACTAGGCAATGCGATCGACCCCGTCGACGTCTGCGAGAAGTTCGGCGCCGACATCCTGCGATACTGGACGGCCAGCGTCGACTGGGCGAATGACGCCCCCTGCGATGAGGAGTTGCTCAAGCAGATCGGCGATCAATATCGCACGGTTCGCAACACGCTGCGCTTCCTTCACGGCAATCTGTTCGACTTCACCGACGCCGATGCCGCGATCGTGAATGACATCGACCAGTGGATCATCGAGCAAACCCAATCGCTCGTCGCGGATTGCGCCGATGCTTATCTGAACTACGATTTTGGTCGGGTGATCACGGGCGTCCACAACTTCTGCGCGAAGGAGCTCTCGAAGTTCTATTTTGAGGCCATCAAAGATCGGATGTATTGCGACGGCAAGGATTGGATCACCCGGCGATCGCACCAGAAGGCCTGCCACACGGTCCTTCTCGATCTGATTCGCCTGCTCGCGCCGATCCTGATGCACACGGCGGAGGAAGTTTATGAGCGGATTCCGGCGTATGAGAAGCTGGCATCGGTTCACATGGAAACTCTACTGATCCCCACTCAAGAGCGGCTCGATGAGATCGCGGCGAACCCGATCCAAAATCGCTTTGGCGCCTTGATCACCGAGCGGGCGGACTGTTTCGCCGAGTTCGAGAAGTGGAAGACGTCGGCGGAGGTCAAAGACTCCCAAGAAGTTATTGCGACCGTGACAAACTCCGCGGACGACCTCGCCCCTTTGCGCGATTTTGACCCTTATGAGCTTGCAAACTTGTACAAAATGAGCTGGGTCGAGCTTGTCGAGGGTGAAGAAGGATTCTCGTTCCGCCCGAGCGAATATCCCAAGTGCGAGCGGAGCCGAGTGCGCCGTCCGGACGTCGCCGAAGTGAACGGCCACATGGTGACGAAGCGCGACGCGAGGGCGATGGGTTGGTAAGAACCCGAGTCTTGTTCTGGGGCATGTTCATTGGCTTCCTGATCTTGGATCAGGTCATCAAGTTCTGGGTCCGGGCGACTTTCAATGAACATGCTTCTGTCGCTCTTTGGCCAAATGTGTTCGAGCTGACCCTGACTTACAACAAGGGTATCGCCTTTGGCAAGTTTCAGGGGATGGGGGTCTACCTCTCTCCTATCGCCATTTTGATCGCGGCTGCGGCCGCGATTTACTCATACCGTCATCCGAAGGAGAGCGCTTGGACACACACGGCGATGGGCCTGTTGGCGAGCGGAGCCATCGGCAATCTCTACGATCGGGTTTTTCACGGCAAGGTCACGGACATGTTCTGGTTCCGTGCGATCGAATTCCCCGTTTTCAACATCGCCGACGCTTGCATTTCGGTCGCGGCCGGGATTTTGATCGTTCGCTGGACGCTGGAGAGCTTCCACAAGCCGGCCGTCGAAGCCAAGCCCGTCGTAGTCGAGAACGACACGCCGGCGGTCTAACCCAATGTCCGATCCCAAGCTCAGCGGAAACATCGAGGAGTATCTGTCGGCGCATGATGATGAACCCCAGCACACGTTTCGACTCTCTGCTCGCTACCCTGTCATTCTCCTGCCCGCCCTATTGCTGCTAACGGCGGTCGTGCAGATTCAGAATCTCTTGGCCGGGAAGGTCGTTCTCTACACGAGCCTCGCCTTCATTGCCCTGTTGGTGGAGCGCCGCCGCGTGTGCCGAGCCGACCTCGGCAACTTTGGACTGCGCTGCTACAACTTGCTCGGAAAGCCGTTTATCATGATCGATCGGGCCACCGTTCAAGCGGTGGACTTGGATGAGAGCGTGGACGGGAAGGATTTCTACATCACGGCCCGTGGGCGACGATACAAGATCCCGATGATGTACGACGGCTTCCACCAGATGGTGGGCATCTTGGAAAGCTGGGTCGAAGAGAACCGGCTCTCCCGTTAGAAACAAGAAAGCCCCTCCGAGTAACTCGGAGGGGCTTTCAAAATGTTGAGACTTAGCGTCCGCGTCCGCCGCCGCCGCGACCACCACGATCGCCACCGCCACCGCGACCGCCGCCATAGCCACCACCGCCGCCGCCACGACCGCCGCCACCGCCGCCGCCGCCGTAACCACCGCCACCACCACTGCTGCCGCCGCTGTAGCCACCGCCACCGCCGCCACCGCTGTAGCCACCGCCGCCGCCGCCACCGTAGCTGCGACCACCGCCGCCACCGCCGCCTCCGGTTCGCGGCTCACGCGGGCGAGCTTCGTTGATCAGGAGCTTGCGGCCCATGAATTCTTGGCCATCGAGCGCGGCGATCGCGTCGGTTGCTTTGTCATCGGCGACATCGACAAACGCGAAGCCGCGACCCTCGACGACGCGAGCGGTCTCGGCGCCGTACGGGGCGAAAAGATCGATAAGATGGGATTCCGTCGCTGTATACGACAGGTTCCCCACGAACAGGGATTTTGCCATTTGAGTTATGTTTTCCTAGATTTCCGAACGGGGAGCGAGAGCGAACAGGGTCAAACGGATCCAGGAACTCAACACGGCCACCGATTGCGGGTCGCAACCAATATACCATCCGAAGCTGGATAAGGTGTCAATACCCAGCGGAAGAAATTTTGCGCCGGGTTCGATCGGGCGGGCTCTTGCCTCGCTTGGAAGCTGGTGGTTACGCCACACGAGGGCGTGTGGCGGGAACGGGCTACTGCCGCTTTAACCTTGATTGGAGATAGTGGTAACGGGGTTTGTGGCGCCGCTCCGCGGAGCATGTTTCCCTATCTACTACCAGGGGAAACGCTTCGCTCAATCCCCTGGCTATGACTGTGTGTCCCCTCCGGGGACGGCTGGTTGGCAGTCCGGTGTGCGCACGTCCGCTTTTAGTTGATGCCTGCTAGCCGCCTTAACAAACACCAAGGGCAAGTCAGAGAAGGGAGGTCGGGCGTTCAACATATAGTCCTCGGCTGTGAGGTCCTCGTGCTCCCACCAGCCGGTCCCCATCAGGGGACATACAATGGATAGCCAGGGGATTGAGCGAAGCGTTTCCCCTGGTACGGGGAGCGAGACTCACGCTCCCCGGAGGGGTGCCACAACACCTCATACGAGCCGGCTGGTCGATAAACTCAACTTTCGGCGAAGTCAAGGCGCGGGTGTCATGGCTAGCGGATCGTGGTCTCGCAAACACGCTCTTCGTTGTAGAGTTCCGGCCCCCGGAAGGACACCAAGCGATTCTTCTTTGGATCGATGACAAACGACCACCCATCGTCACGCGTAATCGTCACCGTGGCTTTCTCCTTCTTGATCTCCGGTTTCCAGACCGCCGGCTCGGATTCGCCGCGGAGCAGCGCAAGGATCACGTAAGGATGACGGGCCGACAGGGTGTCGTTATAGCCACGAAAGCTTGCGGGAGAGACCCAAGTTGTGGCTCCTCCGCGCGGCGACCAATTTTCACCGGCTCGGCATTTCTCACCCAAATCTTGGATGACGAACTTTACCGATTTGTCGCGTGTGAAGGCGATGGTCCCGCGGTAGATGGTCTTCGCCGGAGTCAACTGTCTTGTCGTATAGCTGCACGAGAATGTCTTCTTTGCTTTATAAGCGTCCACGACTCCGGACCAAATGGCTTCCGGAGTCGTGGATTGAACGGCGAGAACGATGGAGAAGACGAACATCGAAAGTCTAGACGGACGAAACGTCAGCGTCGTAGCCAAACAGCCATGAAACGACCGCCTTTATTGTGGGCGTGGGCGAAGGGGATCATCTTCGCTTTCACCGGCGTCTCGTCGTGGGTGCCAACTTCGACGTATAAACCCTCGTCTACCCCACCCAAGCGCCAGCCCCCGATTTGGAACTCCGCCGTGGGCTCCTCTTCCAGATCGACACGTATCTGCTGAGGCAAGGGCGTGTCATCCTCCAAGCAGTAAACGATTGGCCCCCTCTGGAGAGCTACCCGGCCCAGATTGTCGAGAACGTTCGGGTCCGCTTCCATCCACTTGGTTGGCATTTCTAGCGTGACCAACACCTTGTCGCCCGCTTTCCATTCCCGGTCGAGGACAGCGTAGCCGGCTTCAAAATCGGCGGGTTCGTCATCGCCATCGACTTCGACCCCGGCTTCGTCGCACCAATCGGGAATACGAACCCTCAGCGCGAACTTCCCGGCCTTGCCGACGGTTACGGAGAAAGTCTCCTGTTCGGGATATCGACCTTCGAGCGAGATCTTTCCAAAACGCGTTTCCGCCTCGAGGCTGATGGGAAGATTGATCCAGATTCCCGTCTCATCTTCGGCGATCGCGAATCGGGCGACCTCGGCGATGGTGCGTGCGATATTCGGAGGACAACAGGCGCAGCCGTACCACGGCACTCGGTTGTGGCCGCCTCGGTTTTCGAGAGGATTCGTGTAGCCGTAGAGATCGCCACTCAGGGAGATTCCACTCAGCGAGCCGTTATAGAGTGCCTTTTCGAGCACATCGATATAGCTTGAGTCCGGTGTTCTCTCGAACATCTTTTGAGCCCATCGGACGAGTCCGATACTGGCGCAAGTTTCGGCGTAGGCTTCGAGATTGGGGAGATCGTAATCGGTGGTGAACCCTTCGTTCCGGCCGGCCGGTCCAACGCCGCCGGTGATGTACATGCGCCGGTTTACGAGGTTCTCCCACATGATTTGGATGGCTTCCGCCGTGCCCGCGGGCATCTCATCGGCGACTTCGATCGCGGCGGTGTAAAGATACATGGCGCGCACCGCATGGCCAACCACCTGCCGCTGTTCATGAATTGGCACATGGTCCTGAGCGTATTCTCCGCTGTAAGAGCCTTTTTCTTTAAGCAGATCGCCGGCCGCAGGAGACATCGCGTAGACCTCGGGGTCGTTTAGCTCGGCTTCGTAGACGCTGGGGCGGCTTCCCCGCTGCGCCAGATGCCACAGAGCGTCTTGATGGAGCCTCTCTGACTCCTCTCGATCACCCAATCGGGCGATCAGGTGAGAGAACTTGAGGAGGGCAAGCTCCAGTTCGGGATGACCGCAAGTGCCTCGTCGCCCCTCGGGACCGAAGGTCGACCGCACATGATTCACCCACTTGAGGGCCACATCGACCATATCCCGGTTTCCTGTCGCCTCAAAGTGGGCAACCGCGGCCTCGATCATGTGGCCACCGCAATATCCTTCATGCATCGCGTTTAGGTTGCGCCAACGATTTTCGATGACTCCGAGTTGGAAGTAAGTGTTGAGGTAGCCATCCTCCATCTGTGCGTTCTTAATGAGTGCGACGCATTCATCGACCTGTTTTCTCAGTCCCGCATCTTTGAAATGGACGAGGGCCCAGCAGGCGGCCTCGAGCCATTTGTAGACGTCGGAGTCGTTAAAGCGATACCCCTCGAATCCGCCTTTCTCGCCTTTGGCCGAGCGGCGGAAGTTTTCCAGGCGTTTGGTAGATTCCAATTGCTCCCATTGTTGCGGCAGGGTGACGGCGACGAGTTTGTTCTGCCAGTCTGACCAGAACTGGTCAGTCACGCGCAACGAGGCGAGGGGAAGGGAGCGGGGCATGCGGAGAGTTTACTGGAACTACCGAGAGCCCTTCTCCTTGCCGCGATGTTCGTGCGCGGGAGGGAGAAGGGTTGGGATGAGGGTTCGCCCGCATGGGCAAAACCTCGTTCTGATTCCGGAAAACCCTCACCCCCTGCCCCTCTCCCTAAAATCGGCACGGACATCCGATTTCAAGGAGAGGGGAGGCGCGCGAGATAAACTAGACCCCGTGCCCGGTCCCTTATCTCCAGACATGCCTCTCGCCCTCTACATGGAGGGCTATCTAGGCGAGCCTTTCGGCAAGATGGGCTACGGATGCCTTCGCTATTCGCCGGGGACGATCGCGTGCATCGTCGACTCCCGTTTTGCGGGGAAGTACCTGCACGAGGCCCTCCCTGCCTTGCAGCCCAGCTTTAGGGAGAAGATTCCCATCGTGGCGGACATCGCGGAATGCGCACCGCTTGGAGCACGAGCCCTTGTCTTGGGCATCGCTCCGCCGGGCGGGCGGATACCCGGCGAGTGGTACGCCATGATCGAGCATGCCTTGGCAGAAGGTCTGCTCGTCGTGAACGGGCTTCACGAAGCGCTGTCGGCAAGATTCCCGCAGTCTAAGGAGCTCATTTGGGACGTCCGGCAGGAGCCGGAAGGCTTAGAGCCGGGAACGGGCGCCGCGGGCAAGCTCTCTAACCGGCGTATTTTGATGATTGGGACCGATATGGCGGTCGGCAAGATGACCAGCGGGCTGGAGATCTGGCGTGAGGCTCGCGCGCGCGGAATCGACGCCGGTTTCGTGGCCACGGGGCAAATCGGCATCACCGTCTCGGGTGCGGGGGTGCCGCTGGATGCGATTCGGGTCGACTACGCCACCGGTGCTATTGAGCGGGAGACGCTGGCCAACGCGGATAAGCAATGGGTCATTATCGAGGGCCAAGGCGCGCTGATTCATCCGGGCTCGACCTCCACGCTGCCCCTTTTGCGCGGATCCTGCGCGACCGACCTCATCCTTTGCTGCCGAGGCGGGCAGACCACGCTGTCTCGCCAGAAGGACATTGCGATACCGCCCCTGCTTGAATATGCCAGGCTCTACGAGGACTTGGGCGAAGCCCGTGGTGCGTTCGCACGGCCAAAGACGGCCGGAATCGCCGTTAACACGTTCCACATGTCCGAAAGCGAGGCTCATGACGCCGTGGCCAGAATTGCTGATGAGACCGGGCTTCCCGTCTGCGATCCCGTTCGACACGGCCCCGGAAATCTCGTTGACGCTTTAACGACCCAAGGGGCGGAGTCAAACCGTCCAATGAAGGTATCTCCATGAAACTGCTGTCACGCATCCTGCTGCTTTGTCTCGTCGCTCTCGCCGCGTCCTGTGGAGGTGGCGGTGGTACCACCTTCGTTCCGATTGGGGTTCTGACCTATACGACGGACTGGACGAACTCGGCCGCGACGGGTGGCGGCGTCTCTCAGCGCCTGAGTGTTATCGATCTGAATGGCCGGACGGTCAAGTCCCTCATCGCGAACAAAACCCTCAACGGCCCCGAGACCTACAGCCTCGAAAACATCGATTCCGGGACGTATGTGGTGAAGGCGGAGCTGTTCAGCCAGCTCACCCTGGGCGGAATCAAGACCGGCGAGTTCCGGGTTCAGATGGAAATCATGAACCGCGTGACGCTTACCAGCAAGGTTGGCGAGGCGGTCACGGGAGTTTCAGTTACCCCAGCGACCGTCAATGCCCAGGTTCCAAAAGGTGTCGCCTTCCATGCCAAACCGACTGAAGCTGGCGGCGACGCGACTTTCGCGCCCGCGAGCACGATCACATGGTCGGTTCTGGGTGGCGTGGGAACGGTTACTGCAGATGGAACGCTGATCACGACGACGGCTGGGAACGGCACGGTTCGGGCCCGCCACACTCCGACCGGTGCCCTCGGCAGTGCGATCGCGAATGTCTCCGCCGCGAATCCGACGACCACCAAGTGGACGATTTTCGTTTTCCTCAATGCGGCCAACGACCTCTATGCCTTCAGCAACTTGAACGTGAACCAGATGGAGGCCGCCGCTGGCAATGCCGACGTGCGTTACGTCGTTCAGTGGAAACAATCGGTCACGAAGTTCGCGAGCTCCAGTTTCGATGGCACCCGGCGGTATCTCATTCGGCCCGACTCGACAACGAAAGTGGCAAGTGAAGTTATCCAGAACATGGGCTCGGGCGTCGACATGGGCAAGCCGCAGACGCTCAAGGACTTTCTCGATTGGGGCAAGGCTTACTATCCTGCTCAGCGCTATGGCGTTGTGGTCTGGAACCATGGCAACGGCTGGCGCAGATCACCCAGCCGAGCGGTGAGCTACGACGACGAAACGGGCAATGCGATTCAGATTTGGGAGCTCAAGACGGCTCTTGCGGGCCATCACTTCGACTTTCTTGCTTGGGATGCGAGTCTCATGCAGATGGCAGAGGTTGCTTATGAGGTGCGGAGCTTCGCCGACTACGTTGTCGGTTCGGAAGAGAGCCCGCCCGCAGAAGGCTATCCTTACGATACAATTTTCGGCACTTTCCGAGATAACCCGGACGCGACGACGCGGAACCTAACGAAATCCTTTGTGGACGGCATGCTGGCCGTTCCTGGTTACGCCTCGCGGAAGATCACGCAGAGCGTGATCGAAACGTCCCAGATGGCGGCGGTGGGCACGGCGATCAACACTTTGGCGCAGGAGCTGATGGCCAACAAACCGGGGCTGAATACGGCGATCCAGACCGTGCGAAGTCAGTCGCAGGCTTACAGTCAAACATCCAATCCGCCCCGGTACTACCGGGACGCCATCGATCTCAGCGAGCGCTTGGCGGCGTTAAGTTCGGTCGGCTCCGTGGATGCGGCGTGCTTGGGCTTGAAGACCGCGATCGAGAACGCGCTGGTTTGGGAGGGTCACAACTCGTTTAGCTCGGGCAGCCGGGGCTTGGCGATCGACTTCACGCCGGGGAACATTTTCATCAACTCGGCAACGGATTACAGCTTGATGAAGCTCGGACAGGACACGCTCTGGGACGACTGGCTCGTCACCGCGCCTTAAGGCGCCCTCAGAGGTGCCGGGGTACATTGCCTCCACGACCTACATCAAAAAAGCCCCGGATGAATCCGGGGCTTTTCTTTTGTCCGTTCTGAGCTTACTTGCGGTTGCGTCGCTTGCGAACGATCGCAACGATGCCCATACCGAGGGCGGCCATGGAAGCCGGCTCGGGGACGGGACACGGTTCGAGCTTCGCATAGATGTCGATCGTGTCGCAGCCATAGTTGAACCACTTATCGCCGCTGATCTTGCCGTTGCCGCTCTTGTGCTTGAAGCCAGTGAGCGTAACGTTATAGGTCAGGCCGTCGATGGTGGCGCTACCCATTCCAGCGGAGCTGGGAAGGGTGAAGTAGTCGTTACCATACTTGCTCTCGGTGTACTTGAGGTTCAGCGCCATGAGACCGTTGCCTCGGCTGCCGTAGTTCAAGCCAACATTCAGACCAACATTCATCGTGCCGTCCTGATCCCTGTCACCGTTGTTCCACTGCAACGAGCCAACCTTGAAAGGCGTGCCGGCGTTGGTGGTAAACGTGCTGGGCATGAACTCTAACGAGTTCTTTTTATACTTGCCCCATTTGATTTCTCGCGAGCTCGAGATGGTGATGTTGCTCAGACTGCCGTTTGCGCTCGTAAAGCGGCTGTCTCCCGTATTGCTAGTTCCGCTGGCGTTCTGTGCGAACGATGCCGCGCTGACGACTACCAGACCAAGAACCAGGCTAGATCGAATAAGTGACTTAGACATGGTTTCCTCCACGAGGCATTAGAGTAACAGGTGCCCACCTAGATCTTAACGGTCAAAGTTGCGGGGTTTCGGGGAACCCCGCAATATTCCCGATGGTAGCACGAGTAGTTTTGGCACGGCGATTTCGGGCACGACTCAGGCTGCTTCCAAGCAGAATCCCCCTCCCCAACGGTTCCCCCGCGCACAAACATCGGCAGGGGAACCAGGACATAACTCCAAGTTGGTCCCCGCGGATATTCCGATTAGCGGTCGATTTCGCCGAGGACGATATCGATTGATCCGATAATCGCGATAACGTCGGCTATGAGGCGGCCGATGGCGAGAACTTCGAGTGACTTCAGGTTCATGAAGCTCGATGGGCGCTCGTGCCAGCGGTAGGGCCGGTTGGTGCCGTCGCTGACGATATAGAAACCGAGCTCTCCCTTCGATCCTTCGATACCGGCGTAGGCCTCGCCGACCGGCGGGTGATAGCCTTCTGTATAGAGCTTGAAGTGGTGGATTAAGGACTCCATCGAGGTGTCGAGTTCCTCGCGAGGCGGCGGCGCGATTTTGCGGTCCGACGTACTCCACGGTCCTTCTGGAAGTCCATCGATGGCCTGGCGCAGGATCTTAATGGATTCCTTCATTTCCGCGATACGGACCAAGAAGCGATCGTAGACATCGCCCCTAGAGCCGACCGGGATGTTGAAGTTGAAGTCCTCATAGCTGGAGTAGGGATTACTCTTGCGAAGATCCCAGGCTACGCCACTTGCCCGGGCGATGGGGCCAGAGCAGCCGAGTTCAAGGGCTTGCTTGCCCGTAAGAACGCCAACATCGAAGGTGCGCTCTTTCCAGATGGGGTTGTCGACGAGCAGATTCTCGACGACACCGAGTTCGCTGGTGAACGTATCGAAGAACGTATAGAGCCGTCGATCAAAGCCAACGGGAATATCACCACGGAGTCCGCCGGGAACAATCCAAGAAGGCATCATGCGCACGCCGGAGAACATCTCGAACATGTCGAGGATCATTTCTCGCTGCTGCATGATGTAAAAGAACGGCGTCATGGCACCGAGGTCCAACGCGTGAGTTCCAAGCCAAACGCAGTGGCTGGCGATTCGGCTCAGTTCGGCGAGGATGACGCGGAGATACTGGCCGCGTTTTGGGATCTCGCAGCCGAGGAGTTTCTCGACGGCAAGTGCATGGGCCAGGTTGTTGCCGTTCGCGTTCAGATAGTCCATGCGGTCGGTCATGACCACGCATTTGTGATACTGCTGATACTCGGCTTCCTTCTCCATGCCTGTGTGGAGGTAACCGATCACGCAC
>JBKJIP010000470.1:0-3941 GCA_046598515.1 Fimbriimonadaceae bacterium
CCAAAGTCGCCCGCCGGGCGAGTCGCAACTCCTCCGGCTAACGCCTCCGTCGCCTGCGGGTCGCCCTGCGGGCTAAGGTGGGTGGCGTACCCACCTGGGGTGCCCTTCGGTTACCCCAGGCTACCAGCGGAGTCCCCTGCCGGGGACTGAGGCTATGCGGAAAATCCCGAGATCTGCGGTCATGAAACCGTTAAATAAATGGCCATGCCCCCCAGCCCCCTCTCCCCTACTCGGGGCAAGGGGGAGTCCACGATTCCAAGCCCAGCCCCCCCTACTCGGGGAGAGGGGGTGTTCCGTGACTCCAAGTGGATACCATCGTATCCCCGCCGTATACTGCGCTCAGTTGCAAACCGATTTCGTAAGATAAAGGGAGCTTTCAAACTGCACGTGTAGCCGCATGGAACAGAAGGGACCGGATTACATTCCGTACGAAGTTTGGTCGACGACGGCCGAGCGGAAGCGAAATCATCGCACTTGGGTGATCGGCGTTTCCACGGCTGTCGTCGTTTTGGGTGTTGGCATCATTCTGATGGTGCCGATCCTCAATCGACGGGCGGTCATTGATAACCTCGTCAAGAAGTTTGATGACTCCAAGCAGGTGGTGACTCACGAGAACCACATTGGGCCGATCGGGCTCGCTTTCGACTACCGCAAACTTGAGGAAGCCGACCGGTTTCGGCGAATCGAAATGGAAGGCGGGAATCTGATGCTCTTTGCGGCCAATCAGGGGGGATTCAAGCTGGACAAGCGGCTCAAAACTCTGACGAGCTACACCGCCGCCAACCTCGTCCAGTCCCCGCTTTACTACTTTCGGCGAGCCTTGAACTCCGCTTCAACGAACATGCAGGCGAGCGTTTCTCGATCGGAAACGCGGGACGGGATTCTGTACATTCGGGATGGCCGGCGCACCTATGCCGTGCGACCTCTCTCCCGAAATGGGCTGGCATCGGTCGACGTGCTCGTCGAAGGCGACCGGGGTCGAACGCTTATCTCGCGCTGGCGATTCGAGCGAGTCACCCCGGATGTGAGCCGCTTTAATCCAGATGCTTTCACCAGAATCGAACCACAGGCAAGCTCTGATCCCGTGAACAACCCGCCCAAGGCGACTCTGATGGCACCGGACGGTTTGGTGCGGATCGTCAATGTGGATGTCAACGAGAAGGGCGATATCTTTATCGGCTCCTGGTCCCGGAGCGGCCTCTCCTTCAGTGGGAAAGTGAACGATCCCGTAGCCAAGTATTCGTGGGCACCCTCCGGCGTCGTTCGCAGTGGAAGCACGGAGACTTTTCGAGAACACATTTTCTATCGAAAAACCGGCACGCTCGTGAATTGGCCGATCACGGTGGACTTGGAGGCCTGGCCAGTAACGGACGAGGTGATGCCCCGCAAGAAGCTGCAGTTCACCTTCGAAAAACCCACCTGCACCGTCATCCCCGAGTTCGAACTTGCCGATCAGGCGGCGGAAAATCCTTACATTCGCCACCGGTTGCGCGTGCTGCTCTATGAAGCGGCGATCGCAGAGACGGGAGAAGCCACGCTTCGCCTGACGACTGAAGCGCTGCCGATGAAAGACCCCGCAGCGGTGATCAACAACTACCGGCTGGCGCTCACCTTCGACTGGAACTTGCCCATGGATTTCCGGGCTTACCGTTTCAGTCGGGCGCGGCTTTACTACGAGCTTTATCGAGCGTACAACGCCTCCCGACAGCGAGAGCGGGCTCAAAAGGCCCTGCTTTATGCCCGCCAGATTTATCGCCGCGAAGACCCTTGGCTGGACGAGCGAATCATGCAGGCGATGGTTTCCGAAGATCTTGTCGAACAGCAATAATGGCCCCTCCAGTTCCCCCGCATTTGTGCCGATACAACTGATAAGCCTGAATAGGCCTGCCGCCAAGGATCGGTGGTGAATCAGCGAATGGACGCGCGGGATGGAGGAGAAAGCCGACCGTGCTAGAAAAACTTTTTGGACCGCACGCCGCCAATATGGCTGCGGCGATGACTCGAACCACCCAGCGTCACACGCTGCTTGGCGACAACTTGGCAAATGTAAACACCCCCGGTTACAAACGGCGGGATGTGGATTTCGGCGTCGAACTGCAGCGGGCTCAGCAAGCTCGTGAACCGCGACGGTCGCGCCTATCGGGCGAACCGATTCTGTCGGACGAGCGGATGGACAACAGCGATGTTCGTGTCGACGGTAGCTCCGTCAATCTCGAAAAAGAGGTTGTCGCGCTCGCCGAGACCGAGCTTCGATATCAGGCGCTCACGGACATGACGGGCCGCTATTTCAGTGGTCTCAAGAACGTGATTCGGGAGGGTAGATGAACACACTTTCGGGTTCCATTCGAATCGCGGCGAGCGGCCTAAGCGCTGAGCGCACGCGTCTCGACATCATTTCCTCGAACATCGCCAACGCCAACTCGATGAAGATTCGAGGCGGCGGCGACCCCTACCGAAGACGCGAAGTCGTTCTGGGCAGCGGCCCGGACGGCGTCGAGGTCAAAGCGGTGATCGAAGATCCACGACCCTTTCGCGAAGTCTCTGATCCTGGCAACCCTAATGCGGATGCCGAAGGCAAGGTTTATTACTCGAACGTGGAGCCCATCGTCGAGATGGTCAACATGATGAGCGCTTCGAGAGCCTACGAAGCCAACATCGCCGCGTTCAACTCGACGAAAACGATGATTCGGTCTGCTTTGCAGATTGGGAAAGTTTAATCGTAAATCGTAAATCGTAAATCAGTTTCAGAGTTTACCGAGTATCTCACCCATTCGTCGATTTACTATTTACAACTTACGATTTACAACTAAAGAAAAGCTATGAAACTCCACGGCCTCGGAAACCAGATACAGGTTCCTTTACAGAAGCAAGAAGCTTCGGGGTCAAACGGCGACGACTTCGCCCAAATGTTGATGGACACCATGAAGGATGTAAACCAAACCCAGCTCGATTCGCAGGGTCTGCAGAACAAGTTCATGGCGGGTCAACCAGTGGAGTTCCACGATCTCATGATCGCAATGGAAAAGGCGAGTACGGCGATGCAACTCACAATGCAAGTTCGCAACAAGGTGCTCGAGGCTTACCAAGAAATGATGCGCATGCAGGTCTAGAAACTCGGCCGGTTGCCCTTTCTGATAGGGGAACATGGGCGATCTATTGCTTCGATTAAAAACTTGGTGGGAAACGGCGGATCGCACACAGCGATTCGTGGCCGTCTTTGGCGGTTCCTTCCTGACCATCCTCCTGGTGGGCACCTTCTACTTCGCCTCACGGCCGAAGATGACGATGCTCTATGGCGGCTTGTCGCCGCAGGATGCCGGATCTATTGTCGGTGAGGTCCAGAAGATGGGAGTGCCCGTGGATTCCGATCTACAGGGCAACGTTTTCGTTCCTTCCTCGAGCATGGCCGAGGTTCAAGCCAAGCTTGCCGTCGCCGGTAAGACCCCCTCCACCGGACACATCGGCAACGAGGAGCTCAGCAAGTTCAACGCTTTCATGCCTCCCAGCGTCGAGCGAGAGCGGTTGAAGGTTCTTCTCGAAGGCGAACTTGCCCGAACGATCGAAACGATCGACGGCGTCGGCGGTGCCCGAGTCCATATCACATTCGGTGAGCAATCGCCTTTCGCCAGCGACAAGAAGCCGGCGAGCGCGAGCGTGATGCTAAAAGGCAAGTCCAACGGAACGCTGAGTACCGAGCAAGCCCGCGCCATCGCGATGATGGTTTCGCGGAGCACGACCGGCTTGACGCCGGACAACGTTCTCGTTCTGGACGATTCGGGTCGGGCTCTTTACGATGGATCCAACAACTCGACGATGACCAGCCAGGCGAATGAGCGCGTGGCCAGCGAGACAGCGGAGTCTCAGCGACGAGAAAGAGATTTGCAGTCTATGTTCGACGCCACCTTTGGCCGAGGCGCGACGATGGTGAAGGTCAACCTTTC
>JBKJIP010000081.1:0-10037 GCA_046598515.1 Fimbriimonadaceae bacterium
GATGGGCTGTCCCGCTGTCTACGTTGAGCTGGAAGGCGACAAGAGGGTTCTCAAGCGCAACGGCAAAATCGCGGCTGGCGCAAAGGCACTTCTTGTGGACGACGTTTTGACGACGGGCAAGTCGTTGATGGGCGTGCTTGATGTTATTGCGGATTCCCAGGCCGAGCTTATTGGCGTTGGGGTTCTGATCGATCGCTCTGAGACCACGATAGACTTTGGGGCCAAGCTCTTTGCTGCTTGCAGATTTGAGCTAAAAACATATCCGGCGGACGATCTGCCCTCCTGGCTCAATGAAATACCTGTCGCCATTCCCGGCACACTTGCCAAAGCGTCGCGATAGTGTCAGTTTCGCGGGTCCCAATGGTCCTGAAGACGTACATGGACTTCGGCCTATTCTAGCCATCACGGGCTGATCGGTTGTGACAAACTGAGGAACGGCTAGGTTTGGCGGTCGCGAAAGCTGTTATGGAGGACAATATCGAGGAAATGACTCCGGGGGCGGAGGCCCAGACGGCTCGTCCGGGCGACCCCGTGGCACCCGCGAGAACTTCCTATTGGGGCTGGGGCGCGCTTTTTCTCCTTCTTGCCTTCCTTATCGGGGGCCAGCTTCTCCAATATCTCGGTCGGGACACCCCGACGAACAAGTTCGTCGCGGATGAGACGGGGCTGAGCCTGGCAGTTGGTCTGCGGCGGTTTGAGCCCACGAAGTATTCGCCCATCAAGATGCCCGAGAAGATCGAGGCGGCCAAATCCAGTGAACCCACCGCGGCGCGGGTTTGGGCGGTCTACCAAGACCTGCAAGCGAAGAAGATTACGCGCGACGACCTGAAGGCACTCACGGCTTCGAAAGAAAAAAAGGATCAGGACTTCGCGAAGGTTTTCACCAGCGAAAAGCTCAGCGAGAAAGAATCGACCGACCTGCAATCAAAACTCGGCAGTGGGGAAGCGGCGGACTATGCGAAGCTCCGGGCGAAGGAGAAGGCGGGGCTGCCCGCGGATTGGACGCCGTTCACCCGAAAAGCGCTCGCCGCGATGGCGGGAGTGGTTCTCGCCGTTGGTGCTTGCGCCATTGGATGCGTGCTCATCGCGCTCTATCTGGGGGCGCGGTCGAAGGGGCAGTTGGAGCCCGTCGGCCATCCCGCGCTCCCCATGAGCCAGCTAGAATCGGACGCCTACGCTTCGCGCGTCGTCATTTTCCTTCTGCTACTTATGCTCGCACCCGCATTGATAGCTTACGGGCTGAGATGGATGGGGCTGCCCGGTTCCGGCATCATCGGGCCGATCGTCGTTATCAGTCTGACCCTGTGGATCAGCCGGAAGCGAATCGGCTCGATCCGATTCGATCGTTGGTCGAAACCGAACGCGGTGAAGGGTGTAAAAGCGATCGGAGCGGGCCTTCTTATCTATCTGATGGGGCTGCCGATCATCGGGGCAACGATGATTCTGGGCGCACAGCTCTTTTCGTTTTTGCCTGCTCCCGAGCATCCGGCCACCAAAATGATCCCGGAGGCAACGGGCTATCAGATGATCGCTATCTTCATCGCGGCTGCGATTCAAGCTCCGATCGTCGAGGAAATCACGTTCCGCGGGACTCTGCTGCCCGCCATGCAGCGGCTGCTCAATCGCCCGGTGGCGGCACTGATCATCGCGAACCTGATCTTCGCCGCGATCCATCCGACGGGCATTCCCGCATGGCCGGCTCTGGCGATGATCGGCATCGTGGCCAGCTTCGCCGTGTATCAAACCGGCTCGCTCCTCCCCGCGATCGCCATCCACAGCATCCATAACGGAGCGCTCGTCCTTTTCGCGTCGCTCATCTCAAGGTAAGGAATCCTCATAGAATCCTCGTAAAGAGTAGTGAACAATTCGGGTCGGAGAGTCGTCATTGCCCAGCAAGATGGAACTCTCTGTCGCGAGACCGGCAGTCAGGATGAAGCAGACGGATTCGGCAACCGAACTAGCCCTCGTGGAGCGATGTAAGCGCCACGATGCGGAAGCGTTTGGCAAGATCGTCGACGCTTATCAAAACCGGGTTTACGGTTTCGTAAAGCGCATGGTCCGCGATCCTGAGGAAGCGGCCGATGTCGCGCAGGAAGTTTTCATCAAAGCATTTCAGGCTTTCAGCCGGTTCGACGGTCGATCCAGTCTGCGCACGTGGTTATTCCGGATTGCGCACAACCTGTGTATCGATAGGGCCCGTCGACATGATCGGTCTCCGATCGAGGCAAGCCTGGATGCGAGAGAAGATGAAGAAGGCGCCTGGGAGATTAGCGACACTCGGTGGACTCCGGATCAACTAGTCCTCGACGGAGAGCTCTTCGAGCATGTCGAGAAAGCGATGAGCGCGATGAGCGACAAACTGCGAACCGTGCTTTTGCTGCACGACCGCGAAGATTTCGCCTACGAGGAGATAGCGGAAACGCTGAATTTGCCAATAGGAACAGTAAAGAGTCGATTGTTCCTCGCACGAGCTCACTTGCAGAAGCATCTGAGCGTCTATTTGGAAGGAAAACAATCATGAACGGGAACATGAACAACTTGGACGAAAAGCTGGAGCGCACGGAAGGGCTGCGCGGGCTGGTCCATTCGCTGCCCGAAGAAACAGTCAGCCTGAAGTGGCGCAGCGAACTGAACGAGCGGCTGCTGATGGATGCGGCCAAGCCGAAGCGAAGCTGGTTCGCCTGGATGTGGCGTCCCGCCGCCGGGCTCGCCGTTGCCGGCGCCGTTACCGCGGTCGTGTTTATGAATGCCCCCAAGCCGGTCTTGGAAGCGAAGCCGACGGAAGGGACCGAAGTCGCCTCCAAGTTATTCCATGCCCATGAGACGGCTGTCGCCTACCGAACCTTCGGTACTCCGGCTCCGATCAGTGAAGGCCATGCTTCGGAAGCGATCAACAGTTATGAGGAGGCCGATCTCGGCGCCTTATGAGAGTCCTGCTTGCCACGTTCGGGGTGTTGATCGCTGCTAACGCCATGTCGCAGGTGCGGCCTGGCGTTCGGCAGAAGCCGTTCAACCGACAGGATATTCCGGCCATCCTGCGGCTGATGGGCCGCAACGTGGCGAACTGGAAGTTCTCGGGAACGCGAATCGTCGAAGTCCGCGATGGCGCGCAGCGCCGGCTGACTACCGAGTTCACCTTGCGAGACGGCCTCAAAACCCGCACCTGGTTCCCGGCGGATTCGCCTCGAGCCGGGGAAGTTATCGTCGAAGATGGCCTTCAGCGCAAGTTCTACGATCCGAAGCGAAACGTGATCATCGTCACCCGCATGCCGAAGGGCAAACCCGCCGGTGTCGACCGCTTCACGGCGATCCTCGGTCGCAACTTCACCTTCGCCGAAGAAAAGATGGAGAAGGTTGCCGGACATGAAGCTCGGGCCGTCAGCGTTTCCGACAAGGATAGAGTTTTCCAGCGAGTCTGGATCGATACGCAGACCGGCCTGCCTCTGAAACGAGAATTGTATGACAACGTCGGGGCGCGACAGGGCTACTTCGAGTTCAAAACCATCAGCTACACGCCGATCATTCGGGCCGGGGATTTCGATATCAACGTGCCCGGCGCGAAGGTGATGACCCCTTACGACTTGGCCAAAGAATTTGGCGAGAAGATGGGTATCACACCTCTCTTCCTACCGCGCGACCGATTCACGCTCGAAAATGTCATGCGACCTGGCCAAGCCGGCCCCTTCCTGCATATGAGTTACGCGACCGAGAGTGGCGTGGTCTCCCTTTTCCAAGCGAAAGGCAAGGTCGCTTTCGACCGCCTGTTCGGACCCGAGCGCAAAGCCTCGGGCGTCTCCTGGTATGACAATGGAAGCTCCTTCGTTCTCATCGGCCGCATGCCGAAAGACCGACTTGAGGCCCTGGCGCGCGAATTGGGCATGAAATAGGCCCCCTTCTGGCCGCCGTGGGTAGTCGCGTATCACCGGCCTGTGCGTCCGCACCCTGACGACATCGGGGGGAGGCTCGGTACAATCCAGCCTTATGGTTCTTCACTTCAACGACGAAGAGAGGCAGTTTCTGCTTGACGTCGAGCAGTTTGTCGCTGATTATGTTTTGCCGAACACCCGTTGCTGGGAAGAGTCCACTTTCCCCGACGACATCTGGAAAGTGTGCGCCGCCAAGGGCCTGAGCTCATGCGTGCTACCCAAGGAATTCGGCGGTCGCGGGTATTCCTGCCAGACCTATGCCGAGATGTGCCGAATCCTCGCCAAGGGCGATCCCGCGCTTTCGATGAACATCGCTGCCGTTAACGCCCTCTGCGTGGCACACTTCGAGCACTTCGCGAACGACGAGCAGCGCGAGAAGTACCTGCCGGGCGTGCTATCCGGCGATATCCCTCTTTCGTGGGGCCTGACCGAGCCCGACGCCGGATCAGATGCTCGTCGCGTGAAGACATTCGCGACGCCGATCGAAGGCAAGCCAGGCTACTTCCACCTGAACGGCGAGAAGATGTTCATCACGAACGGTGGCTTCGCCAAGCTTTTCATCATCATCGCCCGTGTAAGCGACACGGAGCTTACAGGCTTCTTCATGGAGAAGGATCAGGAGGGCTTTGAAGACCTCGGACGCATCCCGACCGTCGGCGTCTCGGCGTCTTACACGCTGCGCTTCAAGATGAATAACGCGGTTGCCTGGCACACGCCGGGCTCGTTCGAGCAAGTCATCTCACTGCTCTACCGGGGTCGAATCGGCATCGGCGGCATGGCCCTCGGCATCGCCGAGAAGGCTCTCGAAGAGGGCGTCGCCTATGCCAAACAGCGTGAGCAGTTCGGTCGCGCCCTCGGCCAAATGCAGAGTGTGCAGAACATGATCGCCGAAAGCGCCATGAAGGTCGAAGCGGCCAAGCTTTTGGTTCATCAAGCGGCGTGGATGTACGACCAGAATATGCCCGTCGTTAAGGAATCCAGCTACGCCAAGCTCTTTGCCAGCGAAGCCGCGAGAGATACCACGAACGCGATGCTTCAGATCCACGGCGGTCGCGGCATGACCCGTGAGTTCTTGATCGAGAAGCTCTGGCGCGACGCCAAGCTGACCGAGATCGGCGAAGGCGCGACTGAAATTCAAAAGCTGATCATTGCGAAAGCGATGCTCAAGTAGCTGAACTTATGGGGGCGACTGGATATCCAGTTCGCCTCAATAATTCGTCGCATCCGTTTCGGATTCAAGGAAGGCGTGTCCTGTGGCGTTCTTGCTCCCTGCCCGCATCTCCTTAGATTGATACCACGCTCTGACCCAGGCGTAGCTCGCGAGTAGCATCGAGTCGGCACCGAAAGTCGACGCTCAGGATAACCCTAAAGCTGGCGAATGCCATTGCGGAGTTCGAAGCGCTTCAGCGTCCAAACTTCTTGGAGCGCGAGCATGGATTCCTCGGGGTAGGAAAGGTTGCAGGCGCGTTCGGCGGCTTCCAAGGCCTTGGTTTTGTTGCCGAGATTCACCAAGCCCAGACCCAACATGTACTCCGTCCACACGGTAGGCACATTCTGCCGCCGCGCTTCGCGTCCCCATTCGACGGCCGCTTCGTAGTCTTTTAAGTACAGGGCGCACCACGCGGCGAGGGCGAGCGTGTCGGAATACTGAATTTCTTCCAAATCAGCTGTGTCTAACAGGCGGCATGCAGCCGTCAACCCTTCCTCATATTGGCCCGACCAAGCCGATTCACGGGCGAAAAAGAAGAGGCCGGCGGGGTCGTCCGGGTTTGTCGCCAGTTGTCTGCGCAAGATGGCGAGATTCCGCTCGATCTTCGCGGCGTTCAACTCCTCCCGGTAGCCGTGATGCAAAAAATAGAGTCCCTGAGCGGCATCGACCGACATCTGCCGAGCTCGACCAGGCTGAATAAATGCTTCATGCACCGGTTGCGCCCAATAGGAGCCAGCTACCTTCTTGAAGAGCCTAGGACACTTAACCATCCCGCCGTTGCCGGCGTCTTTACAGTCCAGCAGAACACGCTCGCACGAGTCGAAGAGCGGTTCCAGTTCCTCGCGTTTGCGGTCACACACGAGTTCCTCATCGGAGTCGATGGTGAGGAACCAATCGGAGGTTATCAGGGGCATTGCGGCATTCCGGGCGGCGGCGAAGTCATCGATCCATTCGAAAAAGCCCAGCTTCGCACCGGCAGCGCGCGCAATCTCGACGGTGTCATCGGTCGAACCGGTATCGACGACGACGATCTCATCGACGTGCCCCTGAAGCGAGCGGAGGCAGCGCTCTAGGTCGGGAGCGCAATCTCGGACGATCATGGCGGCGGCGAGGGAGGTCATGGCCTGATTGAATTATCTGAATTTAGGAACACGGCCGCGCATACCCCGGTCAGAATCGACTAATCGTCGTTGAGACGATGCGTTCTCGTGGAGGGGGATGCACATGGAAAAGACAACTCGTAAGAAGTATGAGGCCAACAAGACTTTGGCCCAGATTTGGCTTCGCAATGGGATCATCGCGGGCTCGGTGGTTCTGGTCGGACTGCTCCTGTTCGGATTTGGCCGCAACATCTATCTCCTCTTCGCCAGCCCGGATCAGGATGGCGCGCTGATATGGTCGACCACAGATGGAGTCGCCTACTCGGAGCAGGGGGGCGAGAAGTCGAAAGTCTTCAAGCTCGCGACTCGTAGCAATGAACCCATCAAGTCGCCCAAGTTTTGCGTTCGCAACGCCGCGCTCATTTACTACTCGCCCGACGACAAGGCGATCTGCGTGCTCGAGTCGGGTGCGAACGAGAAGTGGGCAGATATCGGTGAGGCCTTGGGCGATGCGCACGTACTGGACATCCGCCCGTCAAAAAGTGGCGTGATTCTCGCCGCCTATGCCAGCGCGACTTATGATGTCGCTCTCCCCGAGATAAAGAAGTCGATCGAAGTGGATCTCGGCTCGATGCAAGCTTCCGATCTTGGTCCCAAGGACGTCATGGCGGACGTGAAGACCGGCAAGACGGTCATCCGGAGTGGCGGTAGCTTCTCTTCATCGGGCGGATCGTCGTTTAAGGACGCTCCGTCCAGCGTGGAGGCTTGGGATTTTGATTTTTCAAACGGTAGCCTCATCGTCGATGAAGGCAGAGCGGTGCATGTGAGGAAGGGAAGCGACTCCAAGGCGTTCGGTCTCGGATTGCTTTATCACATGCGGTCGGCCCGGGCTGCCCGGCCGGGCGAGGTCTGGGTTCAGGGTGTGAAGCCGTTCAACGCCGGATTCTTGCTCGTCAGCTTCGACTCGAGCGGAGGATTCAAGAAGCTGCAGATCAAGGATGAGAAGCCGATTAATCCGCCGTATGTGAAACCGAGCGGTGACATTTTGAGCCTTCTCGACACGGTTTCTCGGAAAGTCGCCGAATAGCTTGCAGAACGGGTCGCCTGTCAAACATACTTGATGAAATTGCGGCCAACCGGATCGCGATTCGTTATACTGTTAATCGTGAACCAATCCGCCTGGATGAAGAGTCTTTCATTCGGGCAGGGTTGTGCTCGTTATTTCGGAGAGGATTTATGCAAGGATTGAAGTGTGGGAAGCCACTAGCGGTATTGCTGGCCGCTATGTCGGTCATCGCCGGGGCATCCGCTCAGCAGAAGTACATCATCAAGGATCTTGGGGTGTTAACGGGGGGAATCATCAACATCCCGTCGAAGATTAACTCCAACGGATGGGTAACAGGCGTGACAAGGCGCGCCGCTGGTCAAAGCAGCGCGTTCCTTCACAACGGCACGACGCTCGTCGACATTGGCACTTTGCCTGGTCGAACGAATGCTACCGGCGTGGATATGAACCGGTTCAACCGGATTATCGCCACTGCTGGCTCCGGACCGGATGCGAAGGCGTTCACGTGGACCAACGGAACGATTCAAGAGATCGCTCCATCGCTCTTCGCGGGAATCCCGACGGAAGCGGGTGCGATCAACGATCCAGGCGTCGTGATCGTGAACAACATGCAGGCAGCAACGGCAACGGCTTTGTTTGGCGCTGCCACTTTCCCTTCTCCCGCGAACATCTATGTCACCGGCCTCAATAACCGCAATCGCGCGGTCGGGCACTTCTTTGATGGCTTCGAACAGCGCGTCTTCCAGTGGGAGATTCCTCTCGCTCCAAATACGGCGGAGACCTTCAATGAAATAAACGTTCTGCGAACAGGTCAAGCTGGCGAAGCGGACACTCACGGTAATGCGAACGACATCACCGACGTGAACATCTTTGGTGGCGACAACTATCTCGCGGTTGGAACCGTGAGCCATGCCATTTCGACGACGTTCCCGGATTCGGGTCGCGACTCCCTCGGCTGGGCCTCTCCGGTTGGCGGCGGTGAGCACTATTTGACACCGCTCCCGGGCGACAACGTCACCCAGGCTTTCGGCATTAACCGCAGCAACATCATCGTGGGCGCTTCCGGCAAGTTGAATATTGTCAACGGTCAGAGCACGGTCAACTGGCGCGCTGCCCTCTGGGTTCCAGATCCGGTTCTCATCTATCGCCCGATCGATGCGAAGCTGTTAGTTCCGACCAATACGGACATCGTCCCGGAAAACCTGATCACGATTAACGATCAGGGGCAGGTCGCCGGTACGTACACCCGAAATGGTGCAATCCGCTGCTTCCGCCTCGACCCGGTACTGACGCCGATCGCTGTGAACCTCGACACGACTTCGATTGCCGGCGGCCTTGGCACGCAGGGCACGGTCGTCATCGACGGCGTGGCGCCGCTCGGTGGTTTGACGGTGAACTTGACCACCAATAACGGCATCGTTCAGGTGCCCTCAGCGGTCACGATCCCCGGTAACTCGGATAACCGACGCTTTAACATCTCCACGAGCCCGGTAACGGTTTCGACTCCGGTCGTCATCACCGCTGAGCGCTTTGGATACAAGGCGATCAACACGCTTCGAGTGCAGCCGCCAACCCTTCTGAGCATCGTCGCGAATCCGAACCGGATTACGGGCGGTCAGAGCGGTAAGGCTCGCGTTACAATTCTCGGCTTGGCTCCTGCGAATGGTTTCACCGTCGCCCTCTCGTCCTCGAATACGAGCGCGGCGTCGATGCCTTCCTCCATTAAGATCGCGGCCAACACCAACTTCGCCGATGCCACGGTAACGACCAGCATCGTTCCCGCTTCGCTGAATGTGACGCTCCGCGCCACGGCGAATAGCATCACCCGTACGGCGACGTTGAACGTCTCCACACCGTTCCTCGACAAGTTGACGACCGGGGTCGATACGATCCTCGGTGGCAGCTTGGTCATCGGAACTGCTCACCTGACGGCGAATGCCATTTCTGGCGGAGCGAAGGTGATTCTCTCAAGCAACGCTCCTTCGGTTGCCACGGTACCGGCCAACATCACGATCCCAGCGGGGCAGAAGACGGGCACGTTCCCAATCAATACGCTCGCGACGGTAACCAACGTGAATGTGACCATCACCGGTAACTTCAACCTGTCGACCAAGACGGTTGTTCTCCAGGTTCGTGGTCCGCAACTCCGGCACTTGATTCTGAATCCGACCTCCGTTCTCGGTGGTGAGCAGACGAGCAAGGGCTCGGCTGGTCTCGATGCAAAGGCTCCGGCCGGTGGCATCGTCGTCAACCTTAGCTCGACGGATGCCGGTGCGACGCCGCCTTCGACGGTAACCATCCCGGCCGGCGCGACGTATCGTCAGTTCACAATCCCGACGAACATCGTCGACAGCTCTAGAGTTGTTACGATCGTCGCGACCTATCTGACGAACACGGTCACGGCTCCGCTCACCGTTCAGGGTGCGGATTTGATTGCTCACAATCTCCCGCCGCAGGTTCAGCCGCCGATGGGAGGCGCCTATCCGATCAACGTTCAGGGAACGGTTGTCTTGAGCCGCCCGGCCCAAGCCGGGGGAGCGCGCGTGTTCTTTAACACCAGCGACCCCGCCGATGCCCTCCCGCCGGTCGGTATCCTGATTCCGCCCGGACAGCAGTTTATGAACTATAACCTGCAAGTTCTCCGCGCGGTCCCACCCCCCGGATTCGATATCACGGCCACTCGTGGCTCGATCTCGATCGTTCGGAACGTCGTCGCCCTCTAATCAGCGACAAAA
>JBKJIP010000343.1:0-10218 GCA_046598515.1 Fimbriimonadaceae bacterium
TAAAATCGGGCGGCGCTTCGGGCGAATAACACACTAAACTAAACCCAAGGATGCGGGTTCAGCTTCTCGGTGCGTTCGCGATTTGGAACGGCAGTCAGAAGGTCGACAAGTTCGAAACGCGCAAGGTCGCCCAGCTTGCGGCAATCCTCGCGGCCGAGCCGGGCCGCTCTTGGGATCGGGATCACCTCTGCGAAATCCTGTGGCCGGGAGAAGATCCTGAGTTTGCCCGCCCGCGCATGCGCCAAGCGCTCGCTTCCCTTCGCAAATCCCTTGCTTCGATCAAAATCGAACCCGACGAATTCATGGATCAAGATCGAGTCTCGGTCGCTTTGCGAGCCGAGACAGACTTGGAGACCGCCCGCCGGCACCTCGGCAACGCTCGTCCCGACGAGTGCTTCGAAATCGTCGGAGAGTTTGTCCCCGGATTTACGGGGGAGTGGTTCGACCAGCGTCGACTTGGTATCAAGGCCGACTTCGAGCGGGCTCTTGGCCGATGGGTCGAGGAGGAATCTCCGGCTCAAGTCGAACGAATGCCCTCGATAGCGGAGGGGATGGTCGCATCCGATCCCCTGAATGAACCCCTCGTTCGCGCGGCCATGCGCGCGCACCTTCGCTTCGGCGACCCCTCCCGTGCTCGGTCGATTTTCGAAGAGTTCCAGGAGCGCTTGAAGCGGGAACTCAGTCTCTCGCCTTCCCCGGAAACGCTCGCGCTGGTCAGCGAAATCCGTCGACCCGCGGATCGAGACGCGATTGCCCCGAAGATATCCGCTGCGGAAACCCCCCTTCCGAAATCCAACGTGCGTCGCCCGTTGGGGCCGATGTTTGGGCGTCTAGCGGATCTCGCCGCTCTGGATGCGCTAGCCGAAGATGAGTCCGCTCGCCTGGTGAGCATCACTGGCCCGGGCGGAATCGGAAAGACTAGGCTCAGCGCGGAATGGGCGTGGCGGGCAAAAAGCAGTTTCGAAGGGATTTGGAATCTGGAACTCGCCGCCGAGGATCGGGCTGATCGCATTCTCAGCGTTATCGTCGAGACGCTCGGGATTTCTCGTCGCGGCGCCGCGAGTGAACTGGACCTGATCGAAGACTGCCTTGGTGAAAACCGCGTCGCCCTGGTTCTCGATAACTTGGAGCAGTTCGGCGCGGAGGCGGCGGAACCGGTTCACCAACTGCTGCAGCGGTGTCCGGAGTTGTTCATTGTGGTGACGACACGACATCGCCTGGGACTGTCTTTCGAAACAGAACTACGTCTGGAACCTTTGCCCGCCGAGAACAGCGTCGAGCTCTTCGCCGCAAGGGCTCGTCAATGCAGCCCCAAGATTGGAGACCTGGATCCCGAGCTTGTGCGCGAAGTTTGCGAGAGGCTGGACGGTTTGCCCTTAGCGATCTGCTTGGCCGCGTCTCGCATGGACGTCATGACGCTTGGTCAAATCGAAATGCAGATCCAAGACCGTTTTCGCATTCTCGAGACCAAGCAGGCGGACGTGCCGGACCGTCACCGAAGGCTCTGGACCTCCATCGAGTGGAGCTATGATCAGCTCCCGGACTTCAAGCGGGCGTTCCGGGATCTCGGGGTGTTCCGCGGCGGTTGGACCGGAGAAGCGGCAGGGAAGGTGCTCGCCATCGACGATATCGACAGCGCGCTCCAGCACTTTGTTCAAAGAAGCCTAATCGTGGAGGAAAGCCGAGACGAGGTCATTCGCTTTGGGATGTTAGAAACCCTGCGCGAGTTCGCGCTTGAAGTTGCGGGCGACGACGAGCGAGACGAAACGCGGGCAAAGCATGCCGCCTATTTTCTTGAAAGAGCCATCAGCCTCACGGAAAAACTGCCCACTGGCGAGTTCACGGCGGCGGCGGCAGCGATCGAGGCCGACTATGACAACATCCGGGCCGCCTTCGAGTATCTGGCAGCTATCAAGTCCGACGATGCGCTGCGGCTTGCCGATGAAATGGGCGCCTACTGGTATCCGCGGCAGCAGTTCCACGAAGGACTCGCATGGACGGCTCAAGCTTTGGCGGCCGTGGAAGACGGCGATCCCACTCGGCTCGGCGAATGTCTCGTCACTAAGGCCAACTTCTGCCAACGGCTCGCTCGTTTTGAAGAGGGACGCCAATGCCTGCTTCAGGCAAAAGGCCTTTTCGAAAGGACCAATAACACCCGCATGGTCGGGCACGCGCTCAACTCCCTCGGTTCGAATCATGTGTACACCCGGCAATGGGAGCAAGCCGTCGAGGCATATCGCGAATCTATGAAGTACACGGCAGAAGTTGGAGACGCCCGCATGCTGGCGGCCGCCCAAGCCAACTGTTCGCATGCGCTCATCCAGTTGGGCGAGTTTGATGCGGCGGAAGAAATGGTTATGCTTGCTCTTGTCTACAACGAGTCCGTCGGGGATAAGAACTGGCATTCGTACAATCTCCAAACGCTGGCCAACCTATGGCTCGGTCGCGGTGATTTCGAGCGGGCGAGAGCCTACTTATCGGATAGTTGCGCAATGCTTGCAGAGTTGTCGATCGACCCGGCTCGGGGCGGTCGGCACGTCCTGCTTGCGGAAATCATGCTAAAGCAAGGAGCCGTCGAAGAAGGATTCGGCTTTCTTAAGAGCTCCTTTGAGGCCTCCGTGAAATCGGGCGAACTCATGAGTATCAGCGAGCATGCCCGGATCGGCTCGCTTTATGCCCGCGAGCGAGGCGATACTGCCGTCTCGGTGAGGCTGGAGGAATTGTGCGCGGTTCTCTCGAAGGCCGATCCCGACCGTCCATATCGAACCACCCAAGAGTTGGTTCTGCAAGCGTCTCAGCTGATTGGGCAGCTTTGATAGCGTAAGTGATCGCTTGAGAAGTTAGAATCACAGGCAATGGTTTCATTGCTCGCCCTCATCGCCCTTCAAGCCCCCGGTGCCGCCGACCTGCAGGCAATCCTCGATAAGGCGGTTGCCGGCACGCGATTACCCGGGATGACGGCGGCGGTCGCTTTGCCGGATGGACGGGTGATCGAGTGCGCGGCAGGGCTGGCCGATAAAGAGGCGGGTGCCAAGATGAAGCCGGACCACCGGATGCCGGCAGGCAGCATAGGGAAGACATGGGTTGCGGCCGTCGCGCTTCAGATGGTGGAAAAGAAGCAGCTCGATCTCGACGCAAAGGTTGGCTCTTATCTTAAGGCAGAGTGGTTTTCCAGGATTCCGAATGCTGCGAGCATCACGGTACGACACCTTCTGCAGCACACCAGTGGAATCCCGGAGCATGTCGAAAGCGCGGAGTTCACGAAGGCGATCATCGCTTCAGCAGATAAGGTCTGGTCCGCCGAAGAGATTCTCAAGTTCACCCTAGACAAGAAGCCGCTCTTCGAGGCCGGAAAAGGATGGGCTTATGCGGACACCAATTTCTGTCTTCTCGGTGCGGTCATCGAGGCGATAAGAGGGAAGCCGCTCTTCGACTTGGTGCGATCCGATGTTCTCACGAAAACTTCGTTGAAATTGACCGAACCGCAAAGCGGCCGCAGCATCAAGGGACTTGCCCAGGGATACACGATCGTGGACGGTCTTTTCGGTTTGAAGGGTCCGGTGCTGACTTCCGGGAGAATGCCCTTCGATCCCCAACTGGAATATGGCGGAGGCGGGATGATCAGCACATCGGGAGATTTGGCTCGTTGGGCGGTGGCGCTGTATACAGGCAAGATTGTTTCCCCGGCGATGATCGCGGAGATGACAAATGGTGTTCCCGCCAAAACGGGACCGAAAGACAAATACGGTTTGGGTTGCCAGATCCGTAACAGCGCGGCTGGAGAAACATGGGGGCACAACGGTTGGTTTCCCGGTTGGCTGAGTGATGTTCAGTATTGGCCGAAGCAGAAGATCGCGATCGCCGTTCAGTTCAATACGGATGATCAGAGGGCATCGGGTCGATCGTTCCGAGCGATTGTCGCAGAGATCGCGGAGAAGTTCGTTGGGCCCGGGCAGTAACGAACTAGTTCCAAAATCTAGGCATTAACAAAACACAACGCGCTCAATGCCGAAGCACGGAGCGCGTGTATCGAGCCCGAAGGCTCAGTGCAGTCTTTCAACTGCGCGAAGAACCCGAAGATTCTCTCTTGCGGGACGAGCCCGAAGGCCCGCCCCAAAGCTTTCCCGTTGGTGGTCGAAACACACTTGGCTTCCGACTCCTACGCTTGCGCGGCTCTGGTCCAAGGATCCACGCTAGGTTGCGTTCAGCTCATGTATCTCGCAGGGCGCTCTTAATCCGGCCCGAACTCCCGACCACTTTGGTCCGAGGGCCTCCGCTTTGGGCGAGGAACGTACTTCCTCGTTAGATACGGCATTTTCTAAGAAAGAGTGAAAGGTCCCTCCTACCGGTTTCCCGGTCCCGCAGTCCTCACTGCGTGTTCGATATGTAAGTTATACAACACATTCACTTCGAAATGTTGCAGTTTTCTTAAAAGTTATCCACATTGGCAAAATTGGGTCGCTTTTAGATTCAAAAACCCTTCGGGCCGTTCAAGCCAATTCATGGAGTCACTACGGAGATAGTGGGGGAGTAAAAACACAACGCGCCCAGCACCGAAGTGCGGAGCGCGTGTATCGAGCCCGAAGGCTCTGTAGTCTTTCGACTACACGGAGTAACCTTTCGGCTCTCCTAGTGGGAAGGGGCCCGAAGGCCACTCCCCGAAGCTTCCCGTTGGTGGTCGAAACACACTTGGCTTTCGACTCCTACACTCGCGCGGCTCTGGTCCAAGGATCCACGCCAGGTTGCGTTCGGCTTATGCATCTCGACGAGCGCTCTTAATCCGGCTCGGTCACCCGACCACTTTAGCCCGAAGGCCTCCGCTTTGGGCGAGGAACGTACTTCCTCGAAAGATACGGCACTTTCTAAGAAAGAGTGAAAGGTCTCTCTTACCGGTTTCCCGGTCCCGCAGCCCTCGCTGCGTGTTCGATGTAATAACTATACGACACTCTTAACCGACAAATCACCAAATTAAGCTTTACTTATCCACATTCCATAATTTTGCTAGGATTCTAGGTTCAAACCCCCGCCCTCATTCGTCTCCGGCAGTCCGAGAATCTCTTTGGTGACGCTGAGAGAACCCCACATCCAGGGGCCACCTTGACCGAGGGAGCTGTGGGCGACTCGCCGACGGCTCCGGCAAACCCCCGCCGAGAGTGCCTCGGTAAACTCGCCGAGCCCCATGCTCAAGCACCCCAAAATCACGTCCGGGCGTATCCAGCAGTTCCTCAAGAACACGCTCGAGCCCGCTCTTCTTCCCCTCGAATCCCCTCTGAAAATCGAGTTCTGCGGCGAACCTTTCGCCACGGAAAATGAAGCTAAGAAAGGCGACTTTCAGGTCGTTGAAAAGGGATTCCGATATGGCCCTGCCTACCGTACCGTCTGGTTTAGGATCACGGGCCGCATTCCGAAGGAGATGGCGGGCTGGGCCGTAGGGGCTGTGCTCGACGTCGGCTCGGAGCGCACGGTCTGGAAAGCCAACTCACCTTGGCAGGGCGTCGACGCCCATCACGGCGTCTGCCCCCTGCTGGATCAAGCCGTCGGCGGCGAGAAGGTCGAGCTTTACGTGCAAGCCTATACGCGAAATCCAGAGTGCCGAGTGCACCTGCGCGAGCTTCCTCGGCAAGAAATGGTGGAGACCGTCGAGCAGGCGAAGGTCGTCGCCATCGACCAGCACCTCAAGCAACTTTACTACGACGTCGATTTCGGCGCCAATCTTATGGAGGCGCTCGAAGATAGTGATATCTCCAAGGCCGTGCTGATGCGGGCCCTGAACAATGTTTGCAATCTTTACGATCCGAACAACCGGGACACCATCGCCCGTTGCAGCAAGCATCTTCGCGACGCCTTCCTCAACCTCAATGGCGACCTCCGCCACACCGTGACCGCCTGCGGACACGCGCACTTGGATACCGCCTGGCTCTGGCCGATCGAAGTCACGAAGAAGAAAATGATGCACACCGCTTCCACCCAGCTCGGGCTGATGGAGCGGTATGAGGATTACGTCTACGTTCACTCTCAGGCAAGCCAATACGAGTGGGTAGAGCAGGAGTATCCCGCCCTCTTTAAGAGAATCAAGGATGCCGTCGCCAAGGGCCAATGGGAGCCGGTGGGCTCGATGTGGGTCGAGGCGGACTGTAACTTGACGGGTTCCGAGGCACTTGTTCGCCAGTTCCTCTATGGCCGGCGCTACTTTAAAGAGAAGCTCGGCGTGACGACCGACGACATGTTCCTGCCCGACGTTTTCGGATATTCCGGAGCCCTGCCGCAAATCCTAAACAAGTTCGGCATCGGCTACTTCCTCACGCAGAAGATCTCGTGGAACCAGACGAACAAGTTTCCCCATAACACGTTCTACTGGCAGGGAATCGACGGATCCAAGATCTGGTCGCACTTTCCGCCCGCCGACACCTACATCGGCGACGGCACGCCGGGCCAGATCCTGGACAGCGTCCGCAAGCATCGCGATCACGCGCGATCCGACCATAGCCTCTATCTCTTCGGATGGGGCGACGGCGGCGGCGGCCCTACCGAGCGCCATTTGGAACTCCTCAAGCGCGCCCAGATCGCAACGAACATGCCCGACGTCCTCACCGGCCGCAAAGCCCTCGACTTCTATCGCGAGGCGAAAGCGAAGAGCAAGGACTTGGCCACGTGGGTCGGTGAACTCTACTTCGAGTATCACCGAGGGACCTACACCAGCCAGGCGAACAACAAGAAGCACAACCGCTATTGCGAGTTCCTCCTTCGTGACGCCGAACTGCTCTGCTGCTTCCGTGATGACTTCCCGAAGGGCTATCCGAAAGCTGAGCTCGAGCGGATTTGGAAGCTGATCCTCCTCAACCAGTTCCACGACATCATTCCCGGCAGCTCTGTGAACGAGGTTTATCGAGATTCTGATCGGGACTATGCCGATATCCGTGAATCGGGCGAGCGCATCGTCAGCGAGAGCCTGCAGCGCATGGGCTCGAAGTTCGATACGGGGGCGATGGAGCGCCCCGTCGTCCTTTTTCAGAACGCGGACACGCCGGTGATTTCCTATCTCCCCTGGAGCGGAAATGAGGGACCTCAGTCGATCCAGATCGGCGGCGAGAGCTTGCCGGTTCAGGTTGTCGATCGGCTCGGCGAGAACATGCTGGCGTTCACGACGCCGCTGGCCGCCCTCGGTGCCGTCGCCGTCGGGGACCTATCGGACTCCGCGCCGGCAACGCGATACCGGCTTAAGGCGAGCAACCGAAAGATCGAGA
Organism: Fimbriimonadaceae bacterium; assembly: GCA_046598515.1. Classification (GTDB taxonomy): domain Bacteria; phylum Armatimonadota; class Fimbriimonadia; order Fimbriimonadales; family Fimbriimonadaceae; genus JANJUB01. Next base: position 7,245 of record JBKJIP010000343.1, read on the forward strand.
ACAGCTTCTTCTCCATCCGCTTCGATGCCCACGGAAACATTACGAGCATCGAGAGTTTGGAGGATGGCACGGAGTTCATCGCTCCCGGACGTCTCGCCAACGTCTTCCAACTTTTCGATGACAAGCCTCTCTTCTGGTCCGCGTGGGACATCGATCCTTATGCGCTCGAAACCGTCAAGGAACTCCTGCGAAGCGAGAGCTTTGAGATCGTCGAGCGCGGCCCCGTCCGGGTGGCGGCTCAGATCGTCAAGAAATTTGGCAACGGCAGTTCGATCAAGCAGAAGATCGTGCTCGGGTCTCAGCCGATTATCTTCTTCGAGACGGAGATCGATTGGCACGAGGAAGACAAGCTGCTAAAGGTCGCGTTCCCGTGCAACGTCAACTCTCTAAGAGCGACGTACGAGATTCAATTCGGCAATGTCGAGCGCCCGACCCACTACAACACGTCGTGGGATCAGGCTCGCTTCGAGGTCTGTGCGCAGAAATGGGCCGATCTGAGCGAAGGCGACCACGGCGTGGCCATGCTGAATGACGGCAAATACGGACATGACATCAACGGAAACGTCATGCGATTGTCCCTGCTACGTGCGCCCAAAGCTCCGGATCCCGAGTGCGATATGGGCGTGCACAAGTTCACTTACGCGATCATGCCGCACTTTGGCCCGTACAACTATGCCGGCGTTGTCGCCGCGGCGTACGCTCACAATGCTCCGCTTCGCCATGCGATGCTGACGCCTTCCAAGGGCAATGATGGCGAGATGCCGCCGTTCGTAACCTGCGAAGATCGCAACGTGGTGATCGAGTCGGTGAAGAAGGCGGAGGACGGTAACGGACTGATCGTCCGACTCTATGAGTGCCACAACTCGCGCGGTGCGGCCGAACTGATATGCGCCAGAACGCCGTCGGTGGCGTGGCTATGTAATCTCGAGGAGCAGCCGGAGCGTGAACTCGACATTCACGAGGGCCGAGTCCTCTTCGACTTCAAGCCCTTCGAGATCATCACGATTCGGTTGGACGTTTAACGAACGCTGCGCCTCAGCATCCTTTGGAATCAAGGGCAACTTAAATGTAAGTTGCCCCCACCCCTTTGCGTTTCTTTGCGCCCTTCGCGCCTTTGCGTTAAAGAGACCTTCCAAGTGCGACCGGGTTGGAATTGAGAGGCACTTTTAACGCAAAGGCGCAAAAGGGCGCAAAGGGTGCCGCAAAGGGGAGGGGATGCATACCGAGCTCTCGGATGACGCGGTACGAACCCCCGCATCCCACAATTGGCTTTGGTCTCCTCCTTGCGAACGCTCGTTCCGCCAAGTGGTTCGATTTCTTTGCCGATAACTTCTCCGAACCCCTCGAAGGCTTCGAACCGTCTCGCCTGATTGGGGATGCAGGTCGAAGAAATTCAAGGGATTGGGCCCGCTTACGCGGCTAAGCTGGTTAAGGCGGGCGTCAAAACGACGAATGCACTCTTGAAGAAGGGGGCGAGCCCGGAGGGACGCGAGCAAATCGCTAAGCTGAGCGGAATCGCCGAAGCATTGATTCGGGATTGGGTGAATCGCGCAGACCTCGCTCGCATCAACGGCATCGGACCCCAATTCGCTGACCTACTGGAAGAAGCGGGCGTAGATACCGTGCCTGATTTAGCCCAACGAAATGCCGTCACCTTGCAGAAGAAACTCGACGATGTGAACGTCGCTCGAAACCTCGCGAACCGCACGCCGAGCTTAAGCGAAGTCGAACGCTGGATCCTGGAGGCCAAAAGCCTGCCCCGAGTGGTCACGCACTAAGCCATACTCTTACCGGTTTGCATCCCATTCTCTTTGAGTACGGCAAGGTCAAGATTTACAGCTTCGGCCTCATGCTGGTCATCGGCCTACTGATCGCGATCGGAGTCGGCCGCAAGCGTGCCCCCCGATACGGAATCACCCCCGATCAATTCGTCGACGCCTCGATGATCGGGCTTCTCCTCGGAATCGTCGGCGCAAGACTCGTTTTCATCCTCCAGGATTGGGGCTATTACAGCGCAAACCCGGACAAGCTCTGGACGCTCCAGTTCGAAGGCATTACTTCGTTCGGCGGCATTATCTTCGGAATCCTGGGCATGTGGATCTGGTCACTTCGAAAGAAGGTGGCCCTCATCAAAGTGTTGGATACGTCGGGCGGACCTTTTCTGCTTGCCCATGCCGTCGGGCGTATCGGTTGTCTCCTCAACGGCTGTTGCTTCGGAACGGCCTGCACGGTGCCATGGGGCATCCCGATTAAAGGGCATACGGGCCTCTTTCATCCCGCCCAAGCCTACGACACGCTGATGAACATAGCGGCCTTCTTCGTGCTTGTCGCGATCGAGAAACGCGGTCTTCGATCGGGTCAATCCTTTGGCTTGTTCCTGATCCTTCATGGTCTCACGCGGTTCATTTATGAGTTCTGGCGCGCCGGCAGCGTCGACGAAGTCCAGAAGGGACTCGCATCTTCCACTCGCATCCCGGGCATGCCCATAACTGAGGCGCACGTCATGGCCGCCGCGCTCATTGTTCTTGGCGTTGTGATCTATGGCGTTCGCCGCCATGCGGCGAAGATCGAGACATCTGAGGTTCCGGCTTGAGTCACCAGGGCCTCTTGGCCAAGTTTGTTGGCCTGAAGGCTCTTGTCGTCGGCGACCTGATGCTCGATGAATACATTTTTGGCAGTGCAGCCCGCATCAGCCCCGAAGCCCCGGTCATGGTCATTCGGCAAGAGCGCACTCAGCAACTGCCGGGCGGCGCCGCGAACGTAGCTCTGAACTTGAAAGCGCTTGGCGCGGACACGTCGGTCGTCGGGTTGGTTGGCGCGGACGAGGCGGGAATCTCACTCGACCGAGCCCTCATCGATGCCGGACTTCAGCATGGCATGGTGATCGATCCGGAACGGGTTACCACACGCAAAACTCGAATCGTCGCCGACCATAAGCACCAAGTGCTGCGGGTCGATCATGAATCGACGAACC
>JBKJIP010000034.1:0-5216 GCA_046598515.1 Fimbriimonadaceae bacterium
TTAAATCAGGCGAGCTCGGCGGTATCCCGGTTGGGCATGATGCGCAAGTTCGCGATGGTGGCCGTCGTGCTGGGCTTCATGGTGGCGGATGGGATATTTCCGACCGTGCCCGTGACCCTGCCTGTGCTCGGGGCTGTTGAGGTGACACTCGCCCAAGGATGCTGCGCGTTCTGGATTCTGACGGAGCTGCAGAGCATGGCGGAGAAAGCGGTTTTGCTTGGCTTGCCGGTTCCTAAGGGGATCAGAAAGCGGCTGAAGCAGGTGCAGCAAGCGGCTTTCGAGTTCGGCGCCGAGAAAGATGAGAAGGCGATCTAGGGAATGGCCAAGGCTCAAAGAACTTACAGCGCCGAGAAGAAAGCACAGGTTCAGCTCGAAATCGCCATCGGCCAAATCACGAAGTGCGCTAGTCTCGCCGACGTTGCCGAGAAGCATGGGATTCCGCGGGCGACGATTCAAACATGGTGGGAAGAAGCCAGGGATCAGATTCCAGGCAGCATCGCGGACCTGCAAGAAGAGTCTTTCGGAAATGCGCTGCAGGATGCGGCGAGGGCGATGGTCCGCGCTCATATCGCAGCGCTCAGACCAATCGAGGATGAGAATTGGCTGAAGACGAAATACAACCAGCCAAACGGCGAGCAAGAGGTATCCAAACTCATTGTCACCCTTTCGAATAGCCTCCTCGCGATTGGACGGGCGACCGGCGCAGTTGAAGGCGCGGCCTCTGCGCTCCCAGCTCGTGGCGACACCGAGCTCGTCGACTGCGAAATCGTCGACGCGTAGCGATCTTGATGTCGCGCTCTCGGCATACCAGCCGGTTTTGCTCTCCGATCTTTGGATCCGAACCAAGAAACGCGGGCTGATCAAACTTTGGCCAAACAAGGCGCAGCGCAAATTTCTCGATCGACATTGGCCCGACTGGCGAACGAAGCCGATCAGTCTTCGCGGGAAACGAGCGATCATCCTCAAAGCGAGGCAGCAAGGTTTCAGCACGATCGTCGAAGCACTGATCTTCTGCGATTCGATCAATAACCCAGGGACGTACAGCCTGGTCCTAGCGGCTAAATCGCAACAGGCGATCGCGATCTTCCGGATGGTCCACTTGTTCTACCGGAAACTCCCGGCGAACAAGAAGCGGCCGACGAAATACGCGAGCAAGTACGAGCTCTACTGGGAAGACATCAACAGCTCGATGTATGTAGGGTCGGCGGAAGCCAGCGACACCGGTCGCGGCGGCACACTGAGCAATCTGCACTGCACGGAGATTCCCAGTTGGAAGAACCCGGAGACGCTCATGTCGGCGGTTCTGGAGTCAGTGCCGGACGATGATGGCTTTGTCGTTTTGGAGTCGACGGCGGAAGGCGTCGGCAACTATTTCCACACGACGTGGAATGAGGCGCAGCGGGGCGAGAGCAACTATATCCCGACGTTTTCGGGATGGTGGGAAGATCCGACGAACCGGTCTGAGGTTCCGGAAGATTTCGAGCCGTATAGCTACGAACATGAAAAGTACGGCAATGAGGTTGCACTAGCCGAGCGCTTTGGCCTAGATCCCGCCCAGCTTAGTTGGCGCCGGCGCAAGATCAACGATCAGAAGAAGAAGTTTCCACAAGAGCACCCGGCGAGCCCCGAAGAGGCGTTCCTAGTCTCCGGCAACCCGTACTTCGATCGCAAGAAGCTCGACGCCCGGCTGCAGTATCTGCAAGCGAACCCGGCGCCGACATTTGCGGATCGATGGGACGGTGCGATTCGGCTCGGCGCGCTCCGGGATAATGAGCTGGTCGTTTACAAGCTTCCGGAAGCCGGCCGCGTTTATTGCATCGGCGGCGACCCGTCGGAAGGCCTCAATCAGAAGGGCACAGACCACGATTACAGCCCGGCGATGGTGCTCGATGCGGAGACGGGCGAGGAGTGCGCGCTACTCCATGGCCGATGGTCGCCCCGTGAATTCGGGCTGATCGTGGCCGAGCTTGGCTTTTGGTACAACACGGCGCTGGTTGGCATTGAGCGCAACAACCACGGGCATGCGGCGCTCAACGCGCTGCTCTTCGAAGCCGGCTATCCGGAGCAAGTGAGCACGGACGGCACCGGCTGCTATATGCACCAGGAGTTCGACGCCAACCGGCTACCGACGACCAGGCGGCCGGGCTATCCGACGACGACGAAGACGAAAGCCCACGCCGATGACGATCTGGCCGCGGCGATCGACGCCGATGAGGTCTTTTTCAACTCACCGGTCACGATCGAGGAATTGATGCGCTACGTGAAGCTACCGGCAGGAAAAGCGGGCGGCGACAGCGGAAGCCATGACGACATTGTAAGAGCCGCGGCGCTTGCGCTGCAGATGATGAGACTACGGCCTCGGTCAATGGGCGCATGGTCTAAGGCTTTGGGGTTGATGGATTAAGAATGAAACCGATTCGTAACACATTCCGGGGCCTTGCGAGTCGCGTCGTCAACTTCTTCGGCAAGAGCGGCGGCGGTTTTTTCTTCTCCGCCATTTCGATGCTTTCAGGCTCGAATCGCAACTGGGGCAAAGAAGCCGGCCCCCGGTACGATAACTCGGCCGTCTTTGCGGTCATCCAGTATTTGACCCGCCAAATCACGGGCGAACCGCGGCTCATTGTCGAAAAGCAACGAGCCAAGCCGAACGGTAAGACGGAGTGGATCGAGGATTCCCGCCACGAACTCCCGAACGTCATTCGGCGCGGCGGGATCATGACGGCGGATCAACTTATTGGCGGCGTCATCCTTTCGCTGGTCGTCTCTGGTGACGGCTACTGGGTTAAGAATCGGGCGTTTAGCGGGAAGCTGCTCGGGTTCGTCTATGTCCCCCACTGGCAGATGTTCCCGGTTCGTGATCGACCGTCACCGTTCGGGGACCGAATGAACGACGGGACGCACCTGGTGACGTTCTACGAGTTCCGGAACCCCGACGGCGCTAGGATTCCGTTCCGGGTCGAGGACGTCGTCCACTTCCGGTGGGGCGTGGATCCAGCCCGGCCCGAACATGGCCTAGCTCCGATCTTTGCGGCGCTGAGAGAGGTTTGCACGGACAACGAAGCGGCCACCCTTGGTTATGCGCTGCTGCACAACGCGGGGATCCCCGGTGTGGCAATCTCGCCCAAGGAGAAGGTCGATAACGATCTAACACCGGAAGGGCGGAAGGAACTGAACTCCAAGTTCGCGGCCCGGGTCACGGGCGACCAAGCCGGCAGCCCGTTTATCGCGCCGTTCCCGTGTGATTTCACCGTCATAGGATTCTCGCCGGATAAGCTCGTACTCGACAAGACGCGGGCGATTGCGGTCACGCGCATCATGTCCCCGTTCGGGATTGACCCGATGGTCTTGGGTTTCCCGAGTGAGACGAAGACTTACAGCAACTTTGAAGAGGCACTTAGGCACGCTTGGCGCTCGGCTTGCCGGCCAACGCTCCGGATCATCTCAGAGACGATCGACGAGCAGGTATTCCAGGTTGATTATCTGGCCGACTCAGAAACGGCCCGGGTCTACTGGGATCTGAGCGAAGTTCCGGAAGAGCAGGACGACGTCAACAAGGAAGCCGAGCGACTCAACGCGCTTTGGCTCTCCGATGGCATATTGCGGTCCGATCTTCGGGGCGGGCTCGGCTACGACGTCGACGAGACCCGCGACAACGTGTTTTACAGTCATAGCAAGCCGGTACAGGACAAAGTCATCATGGACCCCAAGACCGTTAAGAAGGCGCTGATGAGCCGGGCGAAAGAGATGGTTCCCGCGCTGAAAGCGGTGGATAATATGATTGATGCCTAGCGTCGTACTCAGACTCATCGAAGGCGGGCTAAGCCGGGCGGCGGTCGCTGTCACGGACGGAGTACCTGGCAATGCTGAGTTTAGCGGCATGATTAAAGCTCGCCGCCGAGAGTTGCACACGATAACCAAGATGTTCGCAAACGGCGAGATCACCTTGGCGGCGTGGCATGATCGGTGCATGGCGATTCTGCTCGAGGGCCACACGCGGGCGAACTACTTCGGGCGGATGCTTGCCGCTCAGGTCGAGCTCGACCCCGAGAATGCCGATATCTTCGCGGCGGTTGCGGCTACGGACTCCGAAGAGTATTACCTTCGCGGATTCAGCGAGGCGCTCCAGGATTTGGACTCGCGCTACTGGGACGCAGAAGCCCAGGCGTGGCTTACGGATGCGATCGAAGCCCGGCAGGACTTGTATCTCGGCAAGATGCGGGGCACGGCAAACGCGGCGTTCCTTCGCGAATCGCTTGACGATCAGCTGTTTTATTGGATGCTGGGCGGGACAGAGGACCACTGCCAGGAATGCCCGGATTATGCGGCGGGTAGCCCTTGGCGAGCCGACGAACTGCCAACGCACCCGGGCGATAACTCGACTCCCTGCCGGTTCAACTGTTTGTGTTTCCTGCGCCGAGAGGATGACGTTTACGGATTCCGAAAGCTCGACTTCTGACGATTTCCCCGCTCCGAACCTTACGAAGCCCTGGTCTTTTGGCCGGGGCTTTCTACTTAGCGACACCAAAGCCATGCCACTTCGAAACACTGATCTAATCGCCGACATCGTGCGGCGGTCATTCGCGATGCGCGTCGACTCCATGTCTGACGACGGGGCGGGCGGCGGCGTGGGCACGGCTTGCGTGCTTGGCGTCATCGACTCCTATCGTTCGGTATGGTCGCCGCGCGGGTTCTCCAAGCCCGTCCTCGCCAACTCCGTCAACGAGGGGTTCATGACCCCGAATCACGACTGGGAAGACGACTGCGGCACGATCGACGCGCTCAAGATTGCCCGGAACGAGCTGAAAGTCGAGTGGCAGTACTACACCACGAACGACGCCCAGCAGGTTCGGCAGAAGTGCAAGGACCGAATGGACCGCGGTAAGTCGATCGGGCTATCGATTGGGGCTTCCGTGAACTGGGCTAAGTGCGCCGATTTCGATTCGGGCGAAAAGCTATGGACCTATGCCGAAGGGCTAGGGGAACCGATGGAGCTTTACGACCCGGCCATCCGCAAACATAAGGGCTATTGCTGGATCATTCCCGAAGTGACCCGGCTCTATGAGGTGGCGATCACGAACGCGCCGGCGGTGCCCGGTTCGAAGGTCACTGAAGCCAGATCACTCGCCGCGGAGTAAATCGTCTAGTGATCTGGCTTCAGTGACCTTCGAACCGGGCACCGCCGGCGCGTTTGTGATCGCCACCTCATAGAGCCGGGT
>JBKJIP010000091.1:0-6439 GCA_046598515.1 Fimbriimonadaceae bacterium
CCCTTCCCTTAGCCACTTGGGTACGGCGCCCTGGGATGAGAGAGTTTACCCGCTAGCGGCCCGCCGCCCAACGGATCCCCTCCCTCAGCATTTGCATGAAGAGAAGCTCGCGATAGGTGCTCTGGGTGTGGCCCAGCCCGGTGTAGAATCCCCTGCCCTTGCCGACCTTCGTCCGCCAGATGATCGGATGATCACCCGCCATATCTCCACCCTGATAGCTCTTTTCGTTGAGCGACGCGAGCACTTCCACATTCGCGCGGGGGTTGGTTTTGTAGTTGTACCATTCGTCGACTCGGTTCCAAGGGCGAGGGAGCAGGTGGGTGATGGGGTCATCTCTTTCGACGTTGATCGTGGCTTGTTGAATAGCAGGGTGGCCCTTGAAGTAGCCGCCAACGACCTGGCCGTAGAAGGGCCAATCGTATTCCGTGTCAGCAGCAGCGTGGACTCCGACGTAGCCGCGGCCGCCTCGAATGTACGCCTCGAAGGCTTTCTGCTGCTCGTCGTTCAGGATGTCGCCGGTGGTGTTGAGGAACATGACGGCGTCGTATTTTCCGAGTTCTCCGGCGTTGAACACGGACGAGTCCTCAGTTGCGGTGACTTCGAGACCCTTTAGCTTTTTGATCTCCTGAATGCCGGTTTCGATGCTGTCGTGACGGAAGCCACCGGTCTTGGAGAAGATCAGCAAGCGGATCGGCTTCTCGACGGGCTGGGGACCGGCGGGCAGCTTGTTCATCGTGTACCAGCATTCGGATGCCCAGAGTTCTTCTCCGCCGATCGATTTGGCGGCGAAGTTCAGATAGACCACGCGATCGGCCTTGAGTCCCGGAACTGTTACCATGACCGAGCGATCGCTGATCATCTGGACCGATTTCGGCGTCAGAGTTTCGCGATTCTTCTTGTCTCCGCCGTAGTCGACGGTTGGGGCATAGTTCCACTGCTTGACAATGATTTGATCGACGGCCAACTTCTGGATCGGCCGGGTGAAGGTGACCTCGAAGCCATTCTTGCGTGCGGAGACATTGGCGATTTCGAAGGCGTCCTTTCCGGTCGGCTTGACCTTCTGCAGGCCAAAGGTCGTCCAATCCTTGGTGACGGGATCGGTCCATGCCCAAGTTTCGGTGGCGCCGATGCCGCCGATGTAAAGGTGACCGTCGGGGCCCCATAGCAGGCGGTTGGTGCCGACTTCGAACCCGTGCGAATACTGGACGGCGCCGCCCTGCCACTGACCATCCACGTTCTCCAGCCAAGCTCGGCGGAGGCCGCCGTACTTCACGTCGGTGATCAGCATCTGGTCCTTGAATGGACCGGAGGGAATGACGACGGTTTGACCCGGTGAGTTGGCAATCTCGTTCTGGGGTAGGTAGATCGCAGGCGGGGTTAGCACGGGGCGATCGAAGACGCCCCGGACACCGCCGTTGGGATAGAGATCGTTCTTGTAAGTCGTGTTGTTGTAGTGACCGTAATATCCGCCCGGCTGCACTACGTTGAGCTTGTTCGCGGGTTGCCAGGAACCTTGATTCTCGCCGACAACAATGAGGCCGAAGGGGCCGACGCTCACGCCGTTCGGCGTGCGATGGCCGCCGGTGATGAACTCGCAGTTTTGCATCGGTTTCGTGGCGTCATAGGCGATCCGAGGGTCGATCCGCATGATGCCGCCGCGGTACATGGGGTTCGGCCCGTTGATGCCCGGCGCGTCGCCGGTGATGCTGGTGCTGAGGCCGGCATAAAGGAAGCCGTCATGCTCTGCGAGTCCGAAGGTGAAGTGGTGGTAGTTGTCCACTCCCCACGCCTTGGCGATTGTCTTCTTGCCTTCGTAGTTCCCGTCGCCGTCTTTATCGATCAGTTCGGCGATTTCGGTACGGAGGGCCATGTAGACATGGCCGTCGACGACGGCAAGGCCAAGCGGCTCTTGGAGTTTTTCGGCGACGAGCGTGACTCGAGGGTTCGGGGCGTCCCCGATCACGTTATCGACTCGATAGAGACGGCCGTCGGCAAGGTCGGGCATAAACTGACCGGATTGATTCGGCTTAAAGTTGCCGATCAGCAAGCTGCCGTTCGGCAGGAAAGCCATGGAGCCGACCTGCGGCTTGAAGTCGTCAGGGCGAATCTTCAGGAGGGACCAACCCGGGTGGAGGCGATCCAGAGGCATACCATTGCCGGGCTTTCGAACACCGCCAATGCCTTTGACGGCCTTCGGTCCGGGAGAGACGACTCGGGTCAGACCGGCCGGGCACCTGAGAACGGCCTTGTCGGCAATGGCGAAATCTCCACCCGGCCCTTTGAACTCCAGTTTGAGCTCTTCCCCGCCGGAGGCTTCAAAGAAGCGGATCCCGAGTTTGTGCCAACCCGCGGAGAGCTTTACTTTGCCTTCGATGGGTTGGGGGGCGTGGACACCGTCATTGTCAGCTACTGTTTTGCCGTTGATGGAGAGGATTGATCCGTCGTCGCTCGTGATTCGGAACGTGTATTCGCCGGCAGATGCGGCGTTGAAGTCGCCGGAAATTTCGGCTATGAAGTTGTCTTTAATTCCGAATTCGCCGTCCTTCAGGTTGATGGCATCGATGCGCCGATCGATATTGGGTGTTTGGCCCGCGACCAGTTCCATGAGTTCGCCCATATCCGCTCCGACATCGTAAACGCGGAGGGTTGCGCCAGGCTCGAAAGTCTGGGCGGCGAGAAGTAATGACAGGGCAGCGATCACGCCGCCGAGATTACACGATTTGGGAGGTTCGCTACCTTGGTTCGCACGGCAAGCGGTTCTCCTTCGATGGCGATCATTGAAGCCAAAGTCTGAATCTCGTTCGCCCAACGGGCGGCTTCCTCATGATTCCATCCGCTCAGGAAGGCGAGAAGGTCGTCTTGATCGCGGCGGCATACGATTCCAGCAGTCGGCAGTTTGCCGCGGACGATGTTGGTGAATTGGCGGATGCCTCTGTCGACAAGCGCGGACCCGTGGGACTTCGTGAGCCGGTCGCGATTCGTGGGTTCGATGTATACGATTGCGCCGCCGACTCTCGTCATTTCGTGGAATTCTTGGGGAGTGACGATGCCTTCTTCTTGCGCTGTCGGCTGGAGTAGGCGGGAGATGGTGCGGCTGAGTTCTATTCCCAAGAGCCGCATGGTGAGCAGGTCGCTGGTATCCAGACCACCGGCGCGGTGCGTGGTGGCGACGATGAATCCGAAGGGTTGATCTCCACTTTGGAGCGGAATCAGGATAAAGCTGCCAATGCGCGATCGAAGGGCTTCTCCGGCATCGCATCGGCGATCGCCGAGAGCGCGGAACGCGGCGATTTCCGGGGTTCCGGCTCGCATCCAACCATCGATGCCCATGCCATTCGGGAAGAGGAGGAGGGAACTGACATCGAAGAGTTCGCCATGAGTTACCGTCTCCAGGCCGCCTTGCCTGGCTTGATCGGCGGTCCAGACGATGGTAAGACCGTCCGCTCGTACGAGGCCACCAAGTTCGCGGACAACGCGCTGGGCCAGAGTCTGGGGTGTATGAGAGCCTTGGCTGATTCCGGCGAAGGCATAGAGGAGTTCGGCTTCTTCAGCGCGACGGGAGGTTCGTCTTACTTCAGCGTCCTCAACTACGAGGGTGGTTAAGGTTGGTGCCAGTTCTTGAAGCTCAGCGGCAGCGTCTTCTCTTCCGTCGTGACGGATGAGAACGAGGCCGATCAGGCGGTCGGCGTGAGTCAAGAGGACGGAAGCGTGGTCGCCATCGTCGGTTAGTCCGGCGATTTGGGCTTGGATGGCCCACTTCATGCCGTCGGCGGTTTCGCCGGGAATCATAGGGATGGCGGTATCGAGCAACATCGTCGGCCATTCGCCGGCGGTGGCTTGGATGACGAGATCGTCGTCGGATTCGGATCGGACATAGACCGCAGTCGCTCCTACTTCGAGAACGTCGCGGAGCGTGGAGGCAACGTCGCGGAGGGCGTGGCCGTTAGGCCGGATCGCCATGAGTTCAGCAATGGACTTCTCGTGGAGGATTTGGCGTTCCAGACGGGCGATGTGGGCGACGAGAGCCCCCTCTCCTGGCGCGGATACTTGCGACTCGGAGGGAGAGGGGGTTGGGAGTGAGGGTGCCGTTGCCGAGGGCTCAAGTTCTGTCTGTTCCGCCATCTCTGGGAGCACTTCAAGCTCACGGTGACTTTGCGGAGCGGGGGCGGGTCGTCGCATGGCGAGCGAGCCTAGGAGGGTGATCGCGAAAACCTTCGCGTGAAAATCGGGGGCGGGAACGCCTTTGGCGAACATGGCGAAAGCGCCGTAAAGCATCGATGCGGCGAGAGAGGCGACGATCGGATGCGCGCCGCGCCGGGCGATGCCATATACAGCGGGCAGGGCAACGAGGAAGCCGAACGTGTTCAGCGAGCCCATCTTTCCGGCGGCGAAGGCGATCACGACGGAATCGCCGAGCACTTGGAGGGATGCTCCGAGGGCCAGCCAGCGGCGCGAGATGAGAGCGCTGAGGAGGGTCCAGCCGGCAAGTCCGCCGAGGATCGGCATCGCGATCTCAGGAAGAGCGTAAAATTTGGCCGCGTATGCCGCGCCACCGATCAGTAAGAGCCTAAATATGAGTTCAACCATGACAACCCACTTTAGGTTTCGGAAGGAAAAAGCTGAACTGGAGGGCAAATTTAGCTCAAGCGTCCCGCCGTTCACGCCAGACGCCGGCGTGGGGCGCGCCGCTGAGACAAGAATTGGGCTTGCACTCGTTTCATCGCTTGTCGGACCGCCACTCGTGGGCGAGTGGCGTGAACGGTTTCGGCTAACCTTGGCTCCGTTGCTTGCCGCTCCTTCCGGATCGTCTCGCTTTCGACCGGGACGGTCGAACTACGCATGACCGGGACGGTCATGATACGGAAAACAAAATGTGGGAAAGTTCATGTAATCAGAACCCTTTTTTGCGCCAATCCTCGTATGATGTAGGTGTGGGTGTAAGCCCACAACAGCCAAAATGCCGAACACCGGTCAAGCGGTGACGGGGGAACCACTATGGGGGTGAATCAGGCCGGTCAAACGGCACGACGGGGAGTTTCTGACCCGAACCCGACAGCTAACCTCGTAGGCGAACGGAAGCTAACGGCATTCCTTCGCGGAATGTCCAAGGAGGTTGTGAATGCTGACAGAGTATGAAGTGCGGCAGCGGGCGATCGAGATCGAGGGATCCTCGGACGCGCCGATGAGACGTGTACGGGGCCTGATGCGGCTCGCTCGTGTGCTTAAACTTCAAGCTCGCACTCTTCTTCACGCCCGAGCGTTATCCGCTCAAGTAAGGGATTGGAACGTGGAAGCTCATCTCGAACGGAGAATCCGGAGCCTCCGTGCACTGTACGAGGACGTACGGTTGGCGGCTCAAAGGGTGCTCACGAGCGCGGAGAGAATCCTCAGTCCGACTCCGAACTTGGCCTAGACCACACGGATACGAACTTCGCACAAGGCTGTGGGAAGTCTCGTCGGGATTATTAGAACGGTCGGTCCATTCGGACCGGCCGTTCGTAATTTCACCTCGCCGCCCTCGCCCCGAAGATCGAGTCGCACCTCCTTCGGGCTAGCGCCCTTCGTCGTTTGCGGTTCGATCTTCGGGCTTTCTTGGGGTGGCGATCTACCCAGGCCCGCGCGGCCCTCGGGGCCAGCTCGGCCTGGGCTATAACATCTCACGACTTCAGCGCGACGGAGGGATCGCGTTGCGATCCCCGGGCGGGTATAAGCAAGATCAAAATTCGCCGATCTACGGTGAATCTGACGAACATCGGATAGAGCACATCGCCAAGATGCGCTTGGCCGGTATCTTGAATGGCCCGTTCCAGGAGTCTCCGGCCGAAGGGATCCTGTTCATCTCCTGCGGGCAACATAGGGAGAGCACCTCCCCATCCCAAGCAAAGTTGGGCCGGGCAAACACTTCTTGCCGCATGTTGGCGGATGCCAAACACGCAAAGAGCCGAACCCGGGAAACCGAGTTCGGCTCGGTGGGAAGCGAAGGAGCTTAGCGGAAGCGCCAGATGTAGGTCCCGAAGACGTTCATCTGGTTCGCGCTGACTACTTTGCAGTGGCCATCCGCGAAGATCAAGGGGGTTACGCCCTTGTTGTTCTTGGCGGCGCGATAGCGAGCAAAAACAGGCTTCAGGCGGCCGGCGGCGAGCGTCGGCGAGGTCGGGTAGTTAACGTCTCCAGTCTCGACAACCAGGTCGCGGTCAGCGATCATCGGCAAGCCTTTGTAATAGTCGCCGCCGGGATCGTTCATGCCGTTGTAGGGATTGAAGACGTAGCCACGATGCTTGGTCGTGTTGTCATTCTTGGGTGCGCCCGGAGTGGTCGCGAACAGAACCGTTTTCGCGGCGTCATCGGCCACGCTGAAGCTCGCGGCGGATATGAAGCCTTCCGTTCCCGGAGTGGCCGCGCCGGGAGTTCCAGCGAAGGCGGGATCGGAGTCGACACC
>JBKJIP010000037.1:0-7073 GCA_046598515.1 Fimbriimonadaceae bacterium
GCGCTGGTCCGGACCTTCATCATCGGCAAGATGTCCGATGTCGGCTTCGCGGTGGGAAAGAGGGGTACGTCCAGGAGCTCATACTCCGGCTTGATCGCCTTCTGCTCCTTCATGAAATCGTAGTCCTTACGCTCAGGATTGATCTCGGAGACCTTCTTTCCCTCCATGCTGTCGCAGCCGGACAGGAGGGCGATGGTGGCGATAAGCCAGGCACGGCGATCCATGTCCTATCTAGACGCTTTTTCCCTTTCTCTCGCTTCGCTGGGTCTTCTCCTGAAGTTTCAAATTGACGCAAAGCGTTCCAGAAAGGCGTACACTACCATCAGGAGTATTTGATGATCACCTCTTTAATCGCCACCCTCGCCATCGGCGTCCTCGCCCCCGCCGACCTTTCCTGCCCCGTAATGGGCAGCGCGGTTCCCGCTAATGCCAAGGGAGTCGACTTCGGCGGCGCCCGTTACCTGATGTGCTGCGCCGGCTGCGACGGCACCTTCGCCAAGAACCCGGGCAAGTTCACCAAGGCGGCCGAAGGCAAGACCATCGCCACCTTCCTTTTCGATCCGGTGGGCGGCACCCGCCTCGATATGAAGAAGGCAGTTGGCCCCGTCGATGCCAAAGGCATGCGCTATTACTTCGCAAGCGAAGACAGCATGAAGGCGTTCAACGCCGACTCCGCCAAGTACACGAAGGCTCCGGAGAAGGAAGCCCTGTACTGCCCCGTCATGAAGCATGAGATCGAGAACTACGACACCGCCGGTGCGTTCCTCGACTTCAACGGCGTCCGCTACTACACTTGCTGCGGCGATTGTCTCGCCGCGATGAAGAAGTCGCCGGAAGGTTACGCCGAAGGCGTGAAGGACAAGGTCTCCGCTCCGAAAGCGCGGACTTACAAAGTGAAGGGCTAGGGCCTGAGATTTTTGGACGGGTGGGACAGGTTGGACATCTCCGGCCAGACCACCTGTCCATCCCACCGGTTAAACTGGTAGCGCCTTGAAGCGGTATTGGCGCATTTATCGGACCTTCTTCGTGAGCAGCTTCGTTCGGGAGCTGGAATTCCGTGCCAACTTTTTCGCCAAGATTGGGCAGCAGGCGGTCTGGGTCTTCTTCTTCGTGCTGATCCTGCTTGTGGTCTATAGCCGCACGGACACCGTTGCGGGTTGGACGAAGGGAGACGCCCTGGTGCTCGCGGCAACGCTCTTCTTTGTTGAGGGAGTGTGGAGAGCAGGATTCTTCTCTTTGATGGAGTTTCCGCAGCAGATCCGTCTGGGAACGTTCGATTTCGTGCTCACCAAGCCGGTCGACTCGCAGTTCTGGGTTTCCACGCGGAAGTTCAACTTCGATCAAATCGGCACGATCTTCGGTGGTGTCGGCATGATCATCTGGGGTGTGACCTCAGCCGGCCTTTCGCCGGGGATCACGCAGTGGCTTGCCTACCTCTTGCTGCTCCCCTGCTCTTTGGCAATTGTGTATTCGATCAACGTGTGCCTCATGACGATGGCGATTTGGTTCGTGCGCGTCGATAACCTTTGGGTTCTGGGCGAGACGGTGTTGATGGCCGTTCGCTATCCAATCGATATCTTTGGGCGAACGTTGTCCAAAGTGTTCACCTACTACGTGCCTTTGGCGCTGATCTCGACGATTCCGGCGAGGCAGTTGACGCAGGGATTCGATCCGCTGACGCTGGGTCTCGGCTTTGTATATGGCGCGATCGCGCTCGCGATGACGCGCTTTTTCTTCAGGTTCGCGCTTCGTTCGTACGGCAGCGCCAGTTCGTGACCCGTGCCATGGGCTTCCAGCCCATGCGTTCCCCAGGCTTCCAGCCTGGGTTTCCGGGCTGGTCGGCCGCCGTTGCCGCCCGTAACAGAACGGCCCTTCAGGCCGGGAAAGATCGCTCCGCGATCTGGAGCGCAGGGCTTCCGCCCTGCATCTCGGAACCCGGGGCTTCCGCCCCGGAGCCTCGGAGACAGACCCCAGGCATACGCCGAGCACGCGAAACCTGCGACGCGGAAGCACGAAGACTAACCTGCCGACGCCTCGGCCCGAATTGCGCGTATAACATGAACGGAATGAGATCACTTGCCCTTCTTGCCGCCGTCGCCTGCGTACCTGCCCTTCAGGCGGCCGAATACACCTTCACTCCGGGAGCGGAGTCGGCGAGGGTGACTATCGAGCTCAAAAAGGGCGAGCGGATCGATGAGTTTCGCATGCCGGCCTGGGCGCCGGGCGACTATCAGATTTTTAACTACGGGGGACTGATCGATGAAGTCATTTTCTCGCGGAAGGGCAAGCCCTCCGTAGGTGAGAAATCGAAAGACGATCCGAACCTCTGGAAAATCCGGGATGGGGCCGATTCCGTCAGCTACACGGTCAGACCCTCCCGCGGCAACTTCAGCCCGAATCTGCAGATCCGCGGCGAACTAGTTTTTGTGAACGGAGCCGGAGTATTCGGATGGTTTCCGGGCCATCAAGACGAACCTCATACGCTGACGCTCAAGCTTGGCGACAATCAGGCCGGATACTCTGCCATGCCGGGCACTGAGAAGGTGTTCACGGCCAAAAACTACGACGAACTCCTCGATTGCCCGGTCGTCATGGGGCCCCGGTCAGCGATCCGCATGGCGGAGAAGAACGTGGCGGGCAAGCCGCACCGCGTCCTCGTTTTCGGCGATAACGCTTCGGCGAATGTAGACGGCTTCCTGACGGTCGGCGCGGCGGCGGCCGAGCAGGCTCACAAGATGTTCGGCGAGCTTCCCTACGATCGGTACACCTATTTCATCGACATGGGCGGCCCCGGCGGCGGACTCGAGCATATGAATTCGACCCGAATCGGGGTTGGACGGAACACAACGCCGCAAGGTGCGGTGGGCCTGATGTTTCACGAGTATTTTCATTGCTTCAACGTGAAGCGAATCCGCTCCAAGCCACTCGGCCCCTTCGACTACACCAAGCCGGCGATCACGGGGGCGCTCTGGTGGCTTGAGGGTGTGACCGACTATTACGCCGACCTCTTTGCCGTCCGAGCTGGTTATCGCGATCCCATGGAAGGCTTTAACGATGTTTACCGCGCTATGCAGAGTGCCTCGCGCGGGAACAACCTGAAGGTCAGCGCCGACGAATCCAGCCGCCGAGTTTGGGAAACCCGCGGATCGTTCGGCTTCGGGGGCGTAAGTTATTACAGCCGCGGCCACGCCTTGGGCTTTTACTTCGACCTCGCTCTGCGCGCGGCCACGGAGGACAAGAAGACCCTGGATGATGTGATGCGGCGGCTGTACAAGGAGTGCAAAGACGGACCCGGATTCGCGGAGAACCGCATCCGGCAACTTCTCATCTCGGTCGGCGGGGAGCAGATGGGAGCGATTTACGACGAGAGCGTCATGAAGCCCACCGCCCTCGATCCGACACCGTTCTTCGAGACGCTTGGAGTTAAGGTTAATGAGAACGGTCAGGTTGTGAATCTTGGCCGGTCAAATTGGCCGAACGCGACGCTTCAGTAAGCAGGTCATTCTTGGCCAATTCTTAGATCAATACAAGGAAGGGCGGGGATGCAATGTGCCCCGCTAGGCATAGAATAGTGCCATCAAATCAGCCGACAAGCTAAGGGAGCGCAAGGATGCAACGTGCCTTGCAGCGCAAAGGACGTAGCCCTAGCGGAACAGAGAAGCTACAGGATTCCCCGTAAATGATTTACCTATGCGCTGCGAGGCACATTGCATCCTCGCACTCCCTTGGCTTATCTGATCGATTAGAGCACCTAACTACACGACAATTAAACACGAACGGCCGGGACTGAGTCCCGGCCGTTCGTGCGATTTCCAGGCGGCTTACCAGGTTCGGTAGCCGGTGCTGAAGTCCGTGATCACGTAGTCTCGACCCTGCATTGTCAAGCCGTAGGTGTGCATGACTGTCTGCGTATTGCCGAACGCATCGCGGAAATAGTGGCGAGCGTAGATCTGCGCCGTGTTTCCGTTGCGGAAGGCTTGGTAGACGTCGTACTTCGTCGTCTCGGTTCCGTAGACGTTGTCCAGGATGAGATCGTAGAAGTCGTCGGCACCGAGGCTATAAGAGTATTGACCGTCGTTGTAGATCGCGACGCGTCCCGATCGGGGAACCATGCGATCCAAGGCTCGCTTGTCGCCGCGCTCAAAGACGTCCTTGATATCGTAGATTGCATCGTCTAAAGACGCATTGTTCGTGTAGCCACGGTTGTTTCCAAAGCCGCCACTATTGTAGCCGCTAAAGTTATACTGCTCACCGTATCCCCATCGACAGCTCTGATAGTTGTTGACATAGATGATGCGAGTCACCGAGATGTACGCCGGCATGTTCGAGTAGTAGTACCAAGGCGAAATCGTACACTGGTTGTTAAACGGCGTGAACGCATAGTACGGATAGTTGAAGTAGCTATCTCTCCAGCCGTTGTCGTATTGCGAATAACCCGTCCGCCAGCCATTGCTATGGCGATCATTCCAACCGTTGTTTACCCGCGTGTGATCCTGGCGCAGAACCTGGTTCGCGATGGAACCCTTGTTCAGGTTCGGAACCTGGAATCGTCCGGTGTTGCCGCCGCCGTTGTTGTTCCGGTCGTTGTTGCCACGGTTGATATTGTTGTTGCCTTCGCCGTAGCCGCCACCGCCGCCGAGGCGACCGCGGGTTGTGCTGCCGGTTCCGTTGCCACGTTGCAGCAAGCCGCCAATCTGGCCATTGTTCGTGCCGCGCGGGCCTGTGTTGGTCGTGCGATCGGGTCCGCCGTTGCCGCCCTGATTTCGATCTCGGCCAAGATTGCCGAGTCCGCCACCGGTCTGGCCCGTTCCGCGATCATTTCCACGATCATTGCTGCGACCGAGACCGCCCGTTTGGCTGCCTTCGCTGCCGCGACCTTTGCCGAGGTTGCCGAGGCCGCCGCTGGTCTGGCTTCCGCTGCCGACGCCGCCGGAGCTTGAACCACTGCCTTGTCCGCGGCCCTTGCCGAGGTCCCCAAGACCGCCACTGCTCTGCCCACCGCCGGAACCGCGTCCGCGATCCGGACCGCCGCCGGTCGTTTGGCCGCCAGATCCCCGTCCGCGGTCAAGTGCGCCGCCACCCGAAGATTGTCCGCCGCCAGTGCCACGTCCGAGACCGGACGAACTGCCCCCCGTCGTTTGGCCACCGCCAGATCCTCGACCGCGGTCAAGTGCACCGCCGCCTGAAGATTGTCCGCCGCCCGTGCCGCGTCCGAGACCGGACGAGCTACCGCCGCTGGACTGGCCACCGCCCGTGGACTGCCCGCCGCCTTTGCTCTTGCCGAGATTACCAAGTGCGCCACCGCTGCTTTGCCCGCCAGACGACTGGCTGCCGCCGGACGACTTGCTGGTGGAAGAACCGCCGCTAGAAGAGCCGCCACTCGACTGACCACCGCCGCGGCTCTTACCGAGCTCGCCCTGCGGCATCGCGGAGGCGACGAGGAGAGCCATGCAGCTCACCATACAATACAACCGAATGCTATTTTTCATCTAAGTAAAAAAATGAACTCCTACAGGTTTAACGAGGCAGTGTCCGTGCTGTTCCACACTAATTTACGTCAATAATCTCCCACTGGCGCTAAAATGGACCCGTGGCCGTTCTTTTTGCCCTCTTGGCCCTTGCCGGATTCGATCTGAATCGCGATATCCAGTCCGTCCTGCCGACCTCCGCCGAGGAGAAATGGCTGTCTATTCCATGGCGGACAAACCTCATGCGAGCGCGGAGCGAGGCTCAAAGCCTGAAAAAGCCCCTCTTTCTCTGGGTGATGAATGGCCATCCGATGGGCTGCACGTGAAACAACGGCTTGGCGGACCGTGTGTCCGTCTTCAGTGACGACGTCGTCATTCGACGCCTCTCCAAAGACTTCGTGCCAGTCGTCCTGGATACCCACGAGGTGCAGAACGGCCGAACCCCCACTCGTGATTGGTTCATGAAGGCTGCTGTGCAGGTCAAGCCCGACATCACAAAGGGAATCACCGCGCAAGGACGTTACGTCATCGCCGCCGACGGGACCGCCTACGGCTTTAACAACAATCGTGACGTCGATCGCATCCTAAAGCTCCTCGACCTCGGCGAAGCGAAGTTTAAAGCGAGTCCGCCGCCCTCTGTTCCGATTGCACTCGATGACGCTTACGGTAACTTCCCCGCCGCCGACACCACCGTCGTGCGCATCTTTTCCCGTATCCGTCCCGTGCCCGAAAACTGCAGTCCGTCCAACAAAAACGTCGCCCGCGATCATTTCTGGATTTATGGGAGCGAGGCGAAAGAGATTCGCGCGGGCAGACTTCCCGACTCAGTCGTGAACCGCCTCTGCCGATTCCAACTCTTCGATAACATTCGCGGCGAACCGGAGGCATGGGAGCCAGGCGAAATCAGTCGCCGCGATTTCAAGTTGCAGAAGCGTTCCGACGGATCACTCAAGCTCAGTGGAGCCTTTGCCATGGAAACGGGCAACAACGCCCGTGCCCTCCGAGGTCAGCTCGACGGAGAGATTCGGTTTACCGGCACAAAGATGGACTTCCGAGCCTTCGTCAAGAGCACGGCACGCGGCAACGGTCGTTATACGCCGAATGCACCAGATGGCGAGTTCACCGTTGTCTTCGCCATGCAGACGGTCACCGATGAAGTCTCTCGAGTAGTCCCTCCGCAATGGGTCGGGGCAGGTCGAGAGTATTCGGGCCAATGAATCAGTGAGCTTAGATAGACTTCAAGACCCCAGCCTAGAGTCAGACCTTCGTTTCCAGGGAACACTTTATTGGTCGCCGCCCGATCGCAATCATGCCCTTCCGTCGGGCTAGACTAGAATTTATGGATCCCGAAGAGGAAGAACAAGAGGAAGGCGACGCTCTCGCCTATCTGGAGAAGCTTGACCGGTTCTTAAACGGCGAGGAGCAGACGACGCTCTATTTGGAGCTGGAACGAAAGGGCTACAACCCGCCGTTCGCCGAGAATCTTAACGACGACGAATTGAGTCGGGAGCTGACCAACTTGGTCTGGGCCCTCTGGGACTTCAATGTGTGGATCGACAATGCCGACCACCTGTCCGATCGGGAACTCTATCTAGAACTGCTAGA
>JBKJIP010000003.1:0-3925 GCA_046598515.1 Fimbriimonadaceae bacterium
TTTTGGTGGAGGCGGGGGGAATTGAACCCCCTTCCAAAACTGCTGGCCTTCCATTACCACGAGCGTCTCCCCTGTTCTTTTCTCGGCTTCGATCTCTCCCGGGGTCGGCTGATCTCATGCCCAGTTCGATTGATTTAACTCAGCTTGCTACGAACAGAAGCTCACTAAGCGATCCGGATTTGGCGTCGCCCGAACTCTCCCCTACCGGCTCGAGGAGGGCGGACGTGCAGACCTAAATTAGGCTGCGAAGGCGTAGTTATTGTTCGCAACTACTGCGTTTGCCGCTTTTAACGAGGCCAGCGGCGCCTCGGCTCGCAACAGAAAGTCGAACATGCTCTGTCGAACCCGTTCGCCCCCATTGATGTGTCTATTATAGAACGTCGGCAGGATCGGAGGCGTTGCATAGGTCCCAATCGGCGTCCCCAAGCATCGATAGGCCCCAAACATTCATGTTGGTAAGCAACTCCGCTCCTCCCCCTCCCCAACGGTTCCCCCTCAAAGCACGAACATCTTTGAAGGGGAACCAGGACATCCACGAGAGGCGGATACTCTCCGCGCCGGCACCGCTCGAAAGGAGAGCCGCATCTCCTTGCGCTGCCGCGCTCGTCGTCTGCGTCTCGCCTTTCGAGCTTGGGTGGTGGGCGATCTACCCAGGCCTTCGGCGCGGCCCTGGCGGGACGCGCCTGCCTGGGCTGCTCACGGTCGACCTTTCAGGCCGAGAGGGTCGCTTCGCGACGGGAAGACGCATCCCGGTCCAATAGCCTTGGTTCCGCAGACTGCCCACGCGGGGCACGATCCATCCCCGCGCTCCATGAAAGTTTGAGAGGATAAAAACAGGGCATTGTCAACAGCTTGCGGAGCAGTCCGGCCCATTTTGGTTCCGTGGTCTGCCCACGCGGGCACGATCTATCCCCTCGCTTCATGAAAGTTTCTACAGCTTGCCGAACCTGACCAGCGATGGGTTGTTCATGCTTCGGTGGACTTTTATGGTCGCTTTCTTGTAATCCTCTGGTTTCGCTTTGTAGATGTTCGTAAACGTCTGCGGATTGCGGTCGATCAGGGGGAACCAGCTGGACTGGATGTGGATGGCGACTTTGTGGCCCTTTTTGAAGGTGTGAAGCATGTCGGGGAGCTTCCATTTCACTCTCTCGACCTTGCCCGACTTTAGCGCTCTCGGCTTTGAGAAGGAATCTAGGAATTGGGCGCGCATGACTTCCCACCGGATGAGGCGCTCCACACCGTCGGGTTGGATGTCGATGATCTTCGCGATCAGATCGCAGTCCGTGCCTGTTGTTTCGATTTGTAGATCGGCGGTTATGGGGCCGGTGAGAGTCACGTCTTCGGTGAGGGCTGGGGTTGCGTATCGCAGGATGTCGGTTCGATCCTTGAGAAACGTCTGGTCCATCAGCATGTAGTTGCTGTTGCGGCGGCGAATCGTGCCTGGCTGATAGGGGATCGGATTGGCGGGGTCACTAACATAGGAGTCGGCGGCGGTGCTCTCGGCGGGGCGGTCGTCGCTCAAAGCGCCGTTCTCGTGGAAGAAGAGATCATAGGGCTTGGCATCTCTCGGGGGCCAGGCATCGAAGGAGCGCCATACGTTGGCACCCGTGTTGAAGACCTTCGCTTCCGGGAAATCGAACTTGCCATCGCCACGTAGATGAGTGTCGAAGAAAGGGAACTCGACCTCGTCGCGGAAATACTGACCGGTGGGCTGGCCGAAGTCCATACCGCCCAGGGAGGATCCGCTTCCGCCCCATCCGCCGTGGCTCCAGGGGCCGATGATCAGATTGTTCTGGATGCCCCGATTCGCTCTCTCGATGCCTTGGTAGGTCGCAAAGGCCCCGTAGCAGTCCTCGGCGTCGAACAGGCCTCCGACGGTGAGAACCGCACACTTGACGTCTTTTAGGAAGTTCTGGGTCGATCGGGCCTGCCAGAAAGCGTCGTAGGCGGGATGGTTGCAGATGTCGTTCCAGAACGGGATTCGGCCCTTGTAATACTTGGTGTCGGCATTCTGGGCATTGCCCAGTTCCATGAAGAACTTGTACGCGTCCGGTCGTTCGCCGTAGCCTTCGATTTGGGGATGATCGGGGGCGGGCTTGTCTTTGTCGTAGCCGAAGAAAAAGTAGAAGTCGAAGTTGTCCTGCAGGAAGAAGGCTCCGTTGTGATGAACATCGTCGCCCATGAACCAGTCGGTGACGGGTGCCTGAGGCGAGATCGCCTTGACAGCTGGGTGCGTCTTTACGGCGGCGCAGGCCGCGTAGAAGCCGGGATAGGAGACGCCGGTAAATCCGACGCGGCCGTTGTTGTTCGGGACGTTCTTGACCAAAAAGTCGACCGTATCCCACGCGTCCGTTGCTTCGTCGACGTCTTTGGGATCCAGCCATTTGCTCGTCAGGGCGCGGATTTCTTCCCATTTCCCTTCCGACATGTGCCGCCCCCGAACATCCTGGTCCACGAAGATGTAGCCCGCGTCCGTGTACTTTTTGGAGCCGAGTCCGCCGATTCGACCGGGGCCATAGGGACCGGAGCCGTACGGGGATCGCACGATCAGCATCGGATGCTTTTCGGTCTTGTCTTTCGGCACATAGACGGCGGTGTAGAGCTTGACCCCATCTCGCATGGGGATCGTGTACTCGATCTTCTCATAGGCCGCAGAAGCGCTTTGCGGGGCCTCCTTCGTCTTTCCGCCGCCGCAGGCGGCGAGGGCGGTGAGAGCGAGGCTGACGATGGCGAACGATCGGGGGACCGGCATGGGTTCAGTCTACTTCCGGGCGATGTGAATGAGTCGTTTTGAACCTGAGCTTAAAAAATTCAGATTGAAATTCGAGGGAATTCTTGCTAGACCCAGCAAAATCGCGCGGCATCGTGCAAAAATCCACCGTCTTGCTTATCAGCACGCCAAAGATCAGATTCAAATGAACCTGGTTGTGATATGCTAGAAAGGCAAGCCCTGCGGGAGACCGCAAGGCATAGAGGAGGATTAATCGAATGAAGTTTTACAATCTCAAGACTCGCTCCCACGTCGAGGTACCGGAAGAGAGCATCCAGAAGATGAAGATGGTCCGCAAGACCAAGTCGGGCGAGCAGACCCGTTACGCCTTCACCGCGACCCACGAGGGCCAGAAGCTCTTCAAGTTCGTGAGCGAGAAGGACTACATGGCGAGCAAGGCTTCCGAAGCCAAGTAAGCCGCTAAACTGTTTTTTAAGATTTTGGACCCCGGAGATTTCGCCGGGGTTCTTTGTTTTGACTTTTCACCCTCCCCTGTAGGGAACTGGGGGGTGAGGCGGCTGTGGAATTACAGCCTGGGTATCACCCCACCCCTGTTCGCTTGAGGCTCACAGCCCTCCCCTACGAAGGGGAGGGAAGCTTAATACGCGCGGGCGAAGACTACGCGCTGGGTGGACGGTCGGCCTGTCAGGACGCACTTGCCGGGATTCGCGTCGTCTGGGTGCAGAGGGGTCATGGGGATGCACCGGATCGTGACCTTCAGTTTGTCCGCGATCTGATCTTCGGTTTCACTCGTACCGTCCCAGTGCGCGAGCACGAATCCGGCTCCGCCTTCGCCTGAGAAGTGCTTCTCGAATTCCTCCCACGAGTCGATGCGAGTCGTCGCGTCCTCACGCATTTTCAGCGCCTTCTCGTAGAGAGACTGCTGCATAGCGGCGAGTTCGGCGTCGATCTTACGTTCGAGCTCGTCGAACGGAACCGTCTGCTTCTCGCCGCCGTCTCGGCGGGCCAAGATGCATGCTCCGGCTTCGATATCCCGCGGGCCGAGCTCGATTCGGATACAGGCGCCCTTGAGCTCCCAGTCGTTGAACTTGAAGCCAGGTGATTCCTTCTCTCGCTTGTCGACCTTGACGCGGATACCGCGCGCCTTCAGGGAAGTGGCGATTTCGTCGGCCTTGCCGAAGGTGAGCGTCCGGG
>JBKJIP010000043.1:0-14771 GCA_046598515.1 Fimbriimonadaceae bacterium
AGTTCGTTGGCCTGAAGGCACTTGTCGTCGGCGACCTGATGCTCGATGAATACATTTTTGGCAGTGCGGCCCGCATAAGCCCCGAAGCCCCGGTCATGGTCATTCGGCAGGAGCGCACACGGCAGCTGCCGGGCGGTGCCGCAAACGTCGCTTTGAACTTGAAAGCGCTGGGCGCGGACACGTCGGTCGTCGGGTTGGTGGGAGCGGATGAGGCGGGAATCTCACTCGACCGAGCCCTTGTCGAAGCCGGACTTCAGCATGGCATGGTGATCGATCCGGAACGGGTTACCACACGCAAAACTCGAATCGTCGCCGACCATAAGCACCAAGTGCTGCGGGTCGATCATGAATCGACGAACCCCGCCCCGGAACACATCGCCAACCGCGTGATCGATGCGGCTCTCGAACTCGGCCGAGAATCCGACGTCATCGTTCTGAGCGATTACTTGAAAGGTGCCCTCACGCTCTCGATTGTCGAAGCCCTTCGGAGAGAGTTGAAAGGGAAGACCATCGTCGCCAACCCGAAGCCGGCATCTCTCAGTTTCTATCGAGGCGCCGATCTCGTCAGTTTGAACCGGGTGGAAGCGGCCGGAGCCCTTGGCGCCCCGGTAGACGCCTCGAATGCAAAGACCGCCGCAAACGCCTTACTTCAGCAAGTTGGTGCGAGGTCCATTCTGGTGACCCTCGGAGAAGCGGGAATGGTCGCCGTGTCGCCGTCGGAGTCATTCCAAGTCCCTGCCCCTCTCGTGGAGGTTTACGATACGGCTGGCGCGGGAGATACGGTGATCGCCACGGTTGCCTTGGGCATGGCCGTGGCGGGGTTCAATACGGAAGTCTTCGAGCTTGCCGCCTTAACGGCGGCGTCGGTCGTCCGCCGTGTCGGCGTGGCCACGCCGTCGGCGGATGACTTAGCCAGCCTCTAGCGGTGTAATATTCCGCGTATGAAGAAAGCTGCCTTCTTCCTTGCCGTTTTGTGCGTTTTCGGATGCGGAGGCGCATCCAACCTCTTCAGTGATGATAAACCGATCATCCGCGTGGTTAACGTCGTTTCGGGAACGACGGTGGATGCCACAGTGGATGATATCAATGGCCCAGTCCAGCTCATAGACAATCAGGGGTTTGCCTCTGCGGGGACGAACCGGGTGACGTCGGGCACGCGACGCGTCACATTTACAGATGCGACCAACAACAATCTGCTGGTGTCAGAAGATCTTAACCTTGAGAACAGCCGATCGTACACGTATGTTGCCTTTGGTGTCGCCGGCGCCGTTCAAGGTAGGAATCTCGCGGAGAACTTTAACCCATCCGCCGGAAAAGCGGCCGTCCGCGTTCTGCAGGCAGGAGGGACAACCAACGTGTTCGTCGACATCTACACCGGTGCGCCCGGCTCCGATGTTGCGAATGCAACGCTCTTTCGCAATGACCTTCAGTCAGGCGAATCGATTTCCTATCAAGACATCTCGTCAGGAACGACCAAGTTCTTCATTACCGACCCGAACAACAGCTCAAATGTGCTCGTATCCGATGACATCGACTTCGTCGAAGGCAAGCATTACACGCTGATCGTGGCCCGAAACAATACACTGCAGCTCGTCACTGTAACCGAAGACTAAGCAAGCATTTCCGACCATAACCCGGACGAAGCGGCCACGACGGCCCTCGTCCGGGTTATCTTTTTTCAAATGGAAGAGATTAGCCGCAGAGACGCGTTGAGACTGGGAGTGGGCGTTGTTGCGTCCGGGTATGGATTCAGCTTCGCGAGCGGCCCGAAAGCAAAGGTGATCGCCGGGTCGGGAAAAGATGTCCTGATCGCCCGACATGTACGTCTCGAAGGGACATATCGTGAGATCGGGCGAGCGGTGGGCGAACTCGGTAAATCCCACGGCGCCCGCCTATCGGCCGGCGATGTGGCGATGACGGCCAAACGCGCGGCTTGGTTTGAAAAGAACTGGCCGGAGCTCGCGAGCCGTGCGAAAGGGCTCATGGAGGTCTATGGCTCAAAGGGCGTTGATCCCTATGGTCTGAGCTACAACGTGATGACGGGGCCCGGATGCGCCTGCAGCTACTATCCTCGCGATCGAACAACCATCGGCCATGCTCTTCTTAGCCGAAACTACGACTTCAGCACCGGCACTCTGGCCCATCTCACCGGATCCCAAGCACCGGCCGGGGCGCGGGGTTTTACCGCCGATCCGTATCTCATCGAAACCCGCCCCAGGGGTGGGATCGCGACGCTCATGATGGTGAGTTACGACCTAGGCGCTGGCTGTATCGACGGTATGAACGAGCATGGGCTCGGCGTCGCCCTCCTCGCCGATGACCAAGCCGGCGGCGGCGGTCGCGCGGCGGGGAATCAGGTAGGTCTCGGCGAAATCGAGGTTCCAAGGTTCTTGCTGGAGCGGTGCCGCAATGTGGATGAGTGCATCGCCATCGCAAGGAAGATCCCCTATTACTTCACGTTTATCCCTTGTCATTACATCGTCGGCGATCCGAGTGGCCGGTCAGCCGTCATCGAATGGGAAGCGGTCACCAAGAAGCTCCACATCGTGGAAGGTGGACGTAAGCCGCAGATCGTCACGAATCACCTTCTGAGCGCTCATCCCGATGGCTTTAAGCGACCTGACGATGGCCCCGGTGGCTCGTTCACGCGCTACAAAAAGCTGCGAAAGGAAATCGATCCTCGTGGCAAGATGAGCAAGGCCGAGATCATCGCCTTCCACAAATCCGTCATGCCCCCCGGCAGCGGGGCCCCCGTTGGCCGCACCCTATGGCATTCGATTTACGACTTGAAGGCAAGAACCTTGGAAGTCAGCTTCTACTTGCATGACGACACTTCAGCCGAGCGTGGTCAGAAGAGGACGCCTTACTTGAAGTTCGGATTGTAGTCTCACGCCCTACCGAAGGAACACGGACGAACCGACAATTGAGGCTAAATGTCGCTGAGCAGCAGCCTTACGGGTATGTCCTTCAGTGGAATCAGCAGCGGGATCGATACCGAATCGATTATCTCGCAGCTTCTCCAACTGGACCAGGCCCCCATCCGGCGCCTCCAGGCGCGCCAAGCGGAGCTAACCCAGCGCTTGGGCCTCATGTCCTCTTTCCGGGGTCATATGGGCTCCCTTTCGACCGCTATCGCGGCCCTCGGCATGCCTTCCGCGTTCCAATCAATGTCGGCCACCGTGGGCGACTCCGCGGTTGTCTCGGCATCCGTCGGCGCGAGCGCAACCGCCGGGTCCTATGCCCTTGAAGTGCTTAGCCTCGCTCAATCCCACAAGGCCTCTTCCGCCGGCCAAGCAAGCGGATCGGAAGCGCTCAATCTCAAAGGCGAGTTTGTTCTGAATGGTCACACGATCCAAGTCAATGAGGATGATTCGCTCACGGCGGTCGCGGCGAAGATTAACGCCACGAATGCGGGTGTCAATGCGAACGTCATCGACGGCGGGGCCGGCAATGTCTTTCTCAGCTTTACCTCCAAGACCTCCGGCGCAAGCGGAGCGATTCGGATGGCCGATGTTTCCGGCGCAGTCCTGGGCAGTCTAGGCGTTCTCGACGGTTCCGAGACGCTCCAAACTCAAAGCTTCGGTTTCACATCGAAAACTGGAGCAATCGGTGATCTCCTCGGTGCCCAAGACCTCGACGCGGGCGTATTCACGCTAAATGGAGTCGACATCGCCTTCGACCCGGTCACTGGATCGTTAGAAGATCTTGCCAGCGCGATCAACGGTTCCGGAAGCGGTGCCTCCGCAAGCGTTGTCACGGATACCGCGGGCCGATTCCGACTGCAACTTGCCGGAGTGACGTCGCATGCCGATCCCGATGCCTTGCTGCACGCGGTTGGACTGATCCAGAACGGATACCAGAATCAGTTAGTCGCGGCTCAAGACGCCTCGTTCAAGGTAGACGGCATCCTCCTCTCGAGCGCAACCAATACGGCGTCTGCGATTCCCGGTGTAACGCTGACTCTTAAGAAAGTCGGTACCAGCACGCTGGAAATCGCACAAGATATGGAGAGCGTTAAGTCGAAACTGACCGAATTCGTCGACAAGTTCAACGACCTCATCGCTTTTGTGGGCGCAAACGGTTCCTTCGACAAAGAGAGTTTGCAGACGGGCGCCCTCTTCGGCGATACCGTCGTCAGCGGGATCGAAGCCTCGCTCACGAATATTCTCTACACCCAGCTCAAAGGCAACGAGGGCCTCTTCTCCAGCCTCTCCGAAGTTGGAATCTCCTTAAACAGCGACGGCAAACTTGAGATTGATGAAGCGCGATTGGATGCCGTGCTCGCTTCGGACTTAAAGGGGCTGACAAGCATCTTCCGATCCACGGGCACGACGACGGTCAAAGCCTTAGAGTTCGTCGGCGGAACCTCGAATACCAAGCCCTCCGGCGAGGCCGGTTACCAAGTCTTCATCACGGCTCTCGCGCAGAAGCAAGTCTCCCAAGCCAGTGATGCCCAAGCCGCTCCGCTCGCCCAGCCCGAAGTTCTGACCTTTACCGGTGCCGCTTTCGGCGGCGGATCGTATGAGATAACCCTCGATGCGGGACTGACTCAAGATCAGATTGTCGACCGAATCAACAACGATCCAAAGCTGAAGGGCCTCGTGGCCGCGTCTAGCAACTCAGGCAAACTGGAGCTTACGGGCAAGAGCTATGGAACCGCTGCCGCCTTCGGAGTAATGAGCAATGTCGCATCGGGCGGCACCGGATGGGGCTCGGGCACTGTCGTTCAATCCTCAGCCGACGTGGCTGGCACGATCAATGGCGAAGAAGCCGTCGGAGCCGGGCAAACGCTTACGGGAAAGGCGGGGAACTCGAATACGGATGGCCTCCAAGTGAAGTACACCGGCTCTACCACCGGCGTTATGGGCACGGTGACGTATTCACGCGGAATTTCCGACCGCGTTACAGGCTTCATCGCCGACGTAACGGAGTCCACAAATGGTCTCCTAACGACAAACGATAAGGCCATCCAGGATCAGATCGACGGGATCGCCGCCCAGATCATATTCCGGGGCGATCGCATCGACGCGAAGCGTTTGGTGCTTCAAGCTCGCTTCAATCGAATGGAACAAATTGTCGCGGAATTGCAGGCTCAGCAAGCCGGAATCGCCCAGTTCGGCCAATAACCGATATAATCGCCCCCGTGCGTCTTGCTAAGACAATCGTTCTGCGGCTCCTGTACAGCTTCATCAGCTTGTTCTTCATAGTCTTTGTCGCCTTCGTGGCCGACGAGATCGCGCCCGGCGATGCGGCGACGGTTCTGGGCACTGAAAAAGCGAGCGATGAACAGCTTGCAACGCTTCGCCATCAGATGGGTCTC
The DNA here is from genome assembly GCA_046598515.1 of Fimbriimonadaceae bacterium. GTDB lineage: Bacteria > Armatimonadota > Fimbriimonadia > Fimbriimonadales > Fimbriimonadaceae > JANJUB01. The sequence goes on from JBKJIP010000043.1 coordinate 5,321, forward strand.
GATCGGCCATGGCCGATTCGTTTTGTCGAAATGGTGGGCAAACTCGCACAGGGAGATCTCGGCAAGAGCTATGCCACGGCCGGCCAAGAGCCCGTTTCCAGCATCCTCGCCCGAACGTTCCCGATGACGGTCCGAACCGCCTTTCTCGCCATGCTGTTGGCCATCATGGTGGGGATCACTCTGGGCACACTCGCGGCCATTTGGGAGAATCGGTTCCTCGACCGATCTATCCTTCTTAGCAGCACTCTAGGGGTCACTGTGCCTAATTTTGTGCTCGGTCCGATCCTGGTGTACATCTTCGCGACCCAGATGAACCGGCTTCCCAGCACATGGGACCCCGACGTGCCGATGCCGGTGTTCTACTACTTGATCCTCCCGATCTTCGTGCTTTCACTCCGACCGACGGCTATGCTCACTCGCCTGACCCGCGCGAGCATGGTCGAGACCATGAAGCAAGAGTTCATCCGCTTAGCCATAGCAAAGGGCGTTCCTCCGGGCCGTCTGATCTTTCGTCACGCGTTGCGGAATGCGATTTTGCCGGTAATCACAGCTATCGGCACCAGCTTTGGATTCCTGCTGACGGGCAGCTTCGTCGTGGAAAGGCTCTTCGCGATGCCGGGGATGGGTAGTCGCGCGATCGAGGCGATCACGAATGCGGATGGCCCAGTGATTATCGGCACGATCATCGTTTCCGGCGCACTCTTTATCACGGTCAATCTGATCGTCGACATCCTTCTGCCTATCCTTGATCCTCGAATCCGGGAGGCGCAGGTTTGAAGCGAAAGAAAAAGTTCGACTTTCTCTTTTGGGTCGGCGTGGCCTATCTCATCGGCTTAGTCCTGATGGCCGTAATCGGCCCTGCAATTCGGCCGAACTTCGAGACCACGGGGCAGGATAGTTGGGCATCTCCGGGAGCAAAGTATTGGCTGGGCACCGACCAACTCGGTTACGACATCTTTGCTCGCCTTGCTTATGGCACCCGCATTTCGATGATGATTGGCCTGATCGTCCAGACGATCTCGATCAGCTTCGGTGTCCTGATGGGCACACTGGGAGTCTTTGGGCCAAAGTGGCTTCAGCAGATCGTTTTGCGGTTTACGGATTCGATGTTCGCTTTTCCGGACATCCTGATCGCATTGTTGATCATTGGCCTATGGTCGCCGGGAGTTATTCCTGTTATCGTGGCTCTCTCGGTGACCTCGTGGCCGGGCATGGCTCGCTTGGTGCGATCGCAATTGGTCTCACTTAAGGATCGGGAGTATGTTATTGCCGCCCGCGCCGCCGGAGCTTCGACGTTTTACGTCGTTACCCGGCACATTCTGCCGCAGATGGTCGGAATCCTCTTGGCGGTAGCCATGATCGACCTGGCGGGCACAATCCTCGCCGAGAGCACGCTCAGCTTCATCGGCATCGGTATTCAGCCGCCAACCCCAAGTTGGGGTTCGATGATCGATAACTTCCGGGGTGAGATGACGAGCCACCCGACGGCGATTCTCTGGCCGTGCCTTATCCTGTCGCTGACGATCTTCGCCTTGAACTTCGTCGGCGATGGCTTGCGAGCGCACTTCGATCCGAAGTCCAGCTAGCCGCGGCCAGAGGGCTAAATGCCCTGCGTTTTTTGCCCAAAAGTCCCGCAGTGGGAACATGCAAAGGGATTTGCATTGTAATCTTCCTCAACAGGATTATCTCGTCCTCGTTCTCTAGGAGTCTCGAATGTTAAACACTTTCAAATACGCACTCGCCGCCGTATCGACCGTGCTCGCCGGCGGATATGTGGCGCAACAAGCGGATGCGCCCGCGCCGAAGTCGCAAGTTCCGATCCAGTTCGCATCTTTCATCACCGACCAAGACCTGAACCGGAAGGTGAGCCTGAATATTAATGGGACATTCGGCGATGTTCTGAAATGGCTCAAGAGCCAAAACATCGATTTCGTGATCGCAGATGAGGGCGCATCCAAACGACGTATCGCCGTCAACATGCAGAACAAGCCTCTTCGCGAAGTACTCGACGCCGTCGCCACGGCAATGGGCGGTTCTTGGAATGTCGAGAACAGCACCTTCGTGTACCAACCGGGCGGTCGGGCGGGGTTCTTCAGCAGAGTCCCGGGCCTTCCCGCAATGCCGGATATGAAGAACTTCAAGTGGGACTCTCCGGACGTTAAGGTCTTCTCGGGGCAGGACATGAAGGGGTTCAAGGTCGACGGTAAGGACATGAAGTTCTGGGTCGACGGCAAGGAAATGGACTGGAAAGAGCTCGAGAAGAGCGGCAAGTTCAAAGTATTTACCGGCGACGACATGAAGGGCTTCATGAAAGACTTCAAGGGTGCGGACGGTAAGGGCTTCGGCGCCTGGGTCGACGGTAAAGACTTTAAGGACTTTAAAGAGTTCGAGAAAAATGGCGCCTACAAGCTCTTTTCTGGAGATGACTTCAAGCTGCTAGAGGGATTCGACGGCAAGGCTTTCGAATTCTACAATGACGCCAAGAACGGCAAGAGCATCCGCGTTTGGGTGAACGGCAAGGAAGTCACACCCCGCGAACTGCAGGGCAAGGGTGGCGTTCATTTCTTCCACGAAGGGCAAATGGATGAGAAGACCCGTAAGCAGGTCGAGGAATCCATGAGCAAGGCTCGCAAAGAACTGGAGATGTATCGCTCCAAGAAAGGCAGCAAGGCCTTCTCCGGCGAGCATCAAAAGGAAGTCGAAGCGGCGATGAAGAAAGCCCATGAGGCCATGGGCGAGTCGATGAAGCATTTCGACAAGCAGAAGATCGAAGAAATGATCGCTAAGGCGCAGAAGGAAGGCGGCGAGCATCGCAAACTGACGGATCAGGAGCGCAAGGAAGTCGAAGCCGCCATGAAGGGTGCCCACAAGGCCATGGAAGAGGCTCGCAAGCACATGAACGATCCGAAGCTCAAGGCGGAGATCGAGCGAGCTATGAAAGCAGGCAAGTTATCCGACATGGAGCGTCGGGAAATGGAAGTCGATATCAAGCGCGCTCATGAGGAGATGGCCAAGGCCAAGGTTGACATGAGCAAAGCGCACAAGGAGATGGAACATGCTCGCCTGCAAGGCGACAACATGAAGAAACTCCTCGATAGCCTGACTCCCGCCCAGTGGGAGCTCTCCAAGAAGCAGGGTCATCTTAAGCTAGCCGACCTGACACCCGCTCAGCGGAAGTTGATAGGTGACATCAAGCCGAGCGACGACCTGACTCTCAGTTACTCGATCGACGGTAAGAAGATCACAATCAAGGGCAAGTAGCTCCCTGAAACGAAAAGAAGGCCCTTCCGTTCGGAAGGGCCTTCTTGTTGTCAAAGGGCTTAGAACGAGTTGATCTTGAAAAGGACCGGACCCGGATTCTGGCCCACGATAAGCGTGTAAGTCTTTCCGCTCTCCATGGTGAAATCCTCGGCCGCTTGGACGACGGTGTCGTTCGCGCCGGTGATGAAGACGCGCATCGTGCCTGCAGTCGTCTCGTGATACGGGAAGATCGCGGAACCGGCGAGGTTGTCGCGGATCTTCGTGGCCGAGCCCAACGTGCTGCCCGAAGCGCCAAGATAGACGTCGACGTCGTTCGTCGAAACATTCATCACGCGGAAGGCAGTCTGACCGAACAACGGTGTTGCGGCATCCGAAGCGATGAGGACGTTGCGGGCGCCCGGACCGCCGAAGCCGACGATCGTATAGTCGCGGTTCAACTCGTAGAGTGAGGATCGCGAAACTAGGTCGCCTCCTCCCGTCTGCTTAAAGGTGACCGTGTTCTGACCATTCTCCGGGATGAACTCCGTGGTGAAATCGCCGAACCCGGCATTGGTCATTACATTTTGTGTGCCTTGCGAGTCGGTCAGACTAGCATCCACGTTGGTATTCGGGAAGGCGTTGACGAGGCGGACGCGGGGGTTACGGTTGCCGATAAGCGCATCGCCGGCACCGCCGCATCCCGTCGTCATGATTGCTACAGTGGCGGCGAGGGCCGCAAGTCCAAACTTCTTCATTGTTGAATCTCTCCTCGACCCCTGCCTACTGCAGAGCATCGAACTATCTGCCTTAACGGACGCCGGCGAAAAAATCGGGGGAAGAAGCGACAAAAAAGCATAAGAGTTTGGGGAAGGTAAGGTTTTCGAAATGATTCGCGGCGTACATACGATGTTCTATTCGAAAGAGGCGGAAGCGCTCCGAGCGTTTCTGAGGGACAAGTTCGAGCTAAAGGCGACGGACGTTGGAGGTGGCTGGTTGATCTTTGAGCTGCCCGAGGCCGATATGGGCGTTCATCCCACGGATGGGCAGCCCGCTTCAGGGACTGCAGATGTTTCCTTCTATTGCGACGACATCGTTTCCACGGTTGAGGAGTTAAAGGCGAAAGGCGTTGAGTTCACCCGTGAAATCGAAGACCACGGTTATGGACTCGTCACGATGTTCGCCGCCCCCGGGGGCTTTGAGATTCAGCTTTATCAGCCGAGATATCCGAAATGAGCGTCCGCATCGCCCTCCTCGGCGAGGACACACTATCGGACGCCACCGAAGTCTTGGTCCGTGCCTTTGCCGGCTACCCCTTTTTGGAGCGCTGCTTTTCTGGCGCGGCTGAATCCCAGGTTGCTATGCGACGGCGACTGTTTTCTTACGCTCTGCGCTACCGAATCGCCACGGGAATCCCCGCCCTAGTGGCATTGGATGGAGATGATGTCGTGGGAGCGGCGACGCTTCTGGTTCCGGATGGGCCCGAGATGTCGGATGCTTTTAAAGCGGAATGGGAGATCATCGAGTCACTTTGCACTCTGGAAGGCGTCGAGTTATTCCGGCGCTACGACGAGGCCGAGATCGCCTTTCCGGGACCGGCAGTTTATGTGGTAGCAATTGGGGTTGATCCAAGTCTGCACGGACAAGGAGTGGGCCGGCTACTCCTGGATGCGGCGCTTGACTTAGCCAGACGTCATCCGCTGGCCGAAGGCTTGGCACTGGACACACATGCCGTCGAGAATGTCGAGAAGTACAAGCGCCTGGGGTTTGAAATCGTTGTCGAGACTGATTTGCTCGGCATCCCGAACTGGTACTTCTGGAAACGGTTAGCCTAGCGCAGTGTCGATATCGCGCCGTTTTAATGGCCGGCGGGCCATGTGATAGATTCGGAGGATGTTCACCACCACACGTGACTCATCGACCCAATAGATGATCCTATAGGAGTGATAGGGCAACTGACGAATCGACCGCCCAACGTCTTCAGACTCAGCCGCTAACGGAAACCGGTTGGGCATTGCCGACAAGGAGGCAATCTACCTAATCACGCCTCGAAGCCATTCCGCAGCTTGATCTCGTGAATCGTCGCCAATGAAGTCGGCCGCCTCCGTGAGGTCTAATCGAGCCGCGTTGGACACGATGATCCTATAGATCATACTTCGCTTTTAGCTCGGCAACGACCTGATCGAGCGGTTTTCCCTCTCCACGCTGGGCTTGCTCAAGCGCGACCTTTATGCCAGCAACCATTCTCTTCCGCTCGAGTTCTTCCTCGATCTCGTCGTAGCTTTGCGGATCGATGAGGACGGCTTGGACGCGACCATTCACCGTCACCAGGAGAGGCTCTCTCCCTTCATTTAGCTTTTCGATTGCGGCCCGGGCATTCCGCTGAAAGTCGGTCAGCGACAAGCTATTCGAGATCTTAATCACAAACGTGATTATATCATGCTTATTTCATGATCCCAAGAAGGCACCAAAACTACGCGACGGCGAACTCGATGACTTCACGCGTGTACGCCTGCGTGTCGGCGGTACCACCCAAATCGATTGTCAGGCAATGGCCGTCAGCGCAGACTCTAAGAACCGAGTTCATGATTCGATCGGCCATAGCGTTCTCACCCAAATGCCGAAGCATTAAGCAAGCGGAGAAGAGCAGCGCCGTGGGGTTGGCGACGCCTTTGCCGGCGATGTCTGGGGCCGAACCGTGGACAGCCTCGAAGACCGCCGCGTGCTCGCCAATGTTCGCTCCCGGAGCCAAACCCAGCCCGCCGACCAAGCCGGCGCAAAGATCGCTGACGATATCGCCGTAGAGGTTCTCTGTGACAAACACGTCGAACTGCTCCGGCTTTGTTACGAGCTGCATGCAGCAGTTGTCGACGATGATATCGTCGCTCTTGATCTCGGGATAGTCCTTGGCAACCTTGTAATACTCTTCGAGGAACATGCCGTCGCAGAGTTTCATGATGTTCGCCTTGTGAACGGCGGTAACCCGCTTTCTGCCCTGCCGACGCGCCATTTCAAAGGCGTATTTGCAGATTCGATGGCTTCCCGGGCGGGTAATGACCTTCACCCCTTGGGCGATATCGGGGTGGGGCTGAAACTCGATGCCTGCGTAGAGGTCTTCCGTGTTCTCGCGCACGATGATGATATCGATGTGTTTGTGGGCGAAGGGGCCTTTGACGCCCGGCAGAGTTTTCGCAGGCCGAACATTCGCGTAGAGGTCTAGAGCTTTGCGAAGCTGGACGTTCGCGCTCTGGTGACCTCCGCTAGAAGGCGTGGTCGTCGGGCTTTTGAGGCAGATGCCAATCTCGCGAACTGCTTCAATGGTCTCGGGCGGCAAAGCCGGGAGGCCCTTTTCGATTGCGCTAAGCCCGGCCTCGAGCGGAATCCATTCGGCTTCGAATCCGACAGATTCGAGGATCGAGATCACCGATTTCATGATTTCCGGGCCGATGCCGTCTCCAGGAATCGTCGCAATTCGTCGTTTACTCATTGTTCACATTTTGGCATTTTGTGGGCTCTCCCTATAGCCTCAGAACGCGGAAGGCCTCGCCGTAAGTCGCCCCGGTGTCGGCGGCTTCCTCCACGGCATTATCCATTCGGAGGCCCTGAATGAACTCTAGCTTTCGGCCCGAGAACTGACTGGCGTGAAGCTCGATCATTTTTTGGCGTTCTTCCCAAACCTTGTCGATGCCCACGGCATAGTTCGATGCCCGAGTGCTCAGGAGCATCAACCAGCCCTTGAATCCGGCCCGCTTTGCCGCTTCCAGCGTGATGTCGCCGGACCGGCGATGATCTTGGTGGCTTCTTGTTGGCGGATACTCACCGTCGAAGCAGAAAATGTAGTCTGGTTTCCAAGCTTCGATCCATTTCACCGTGTCCGCGATAGTCTTGGCGTTGACACGTAATCGACCATCGGGATAGCCGAGGAAGCGAATCTCTTTTGCGCCCCACTGAGCCGATGCCTTTGCTTGCTCCTTGCGCCGAACTTCGCGCAGGGCCGAGTTATCCGTCCAAAAATAGTACGCCTTGTCACCATCCGTGTGAAGAAGATGGCGCAGATCGGCACCGGCTTCCTTGAGCATCAGGAACGTGCCGGCCGTATAGAACTCGCTGTCATCGGGATGCGCTGTGACGACCATCACGCGAGTGCCCTTGGCAAAGAGCTTCTTGGAGTCTGGGTCGACCTTAGCTTTCGGCGGGGCTTTGCGCGGGAAGAGCTCGATCTCGATCGGCTGAAACTTGTAGGCCCCAAACAGGAGAATCAAGGTGCCCGAATAGACGAAGGCTCGTCGCTTCAGTCGCCGCTTTTTCGTTGCCGGATCGAGCGGCTCCCTTTTCTTCCGCGCCATGAGTTCAGCTAGTTTAAACGACTTGGGGCAGCCAGGTTGTTCCTACTTCTTCGGCATCACCGCGTAGATCTCGTCCAAAGTCGCCTGCCGGGTTGTGGCGCCTGGATACTGACACTTCAGAGAGCCAGCCACGAGGGCGAAGTCGAGACAGCGGTCGAGGGGCCATTCTTGATCGAGGCCGAAGAGCATGGCGGCGCGAAAAGTGTCTCCCGCCCCGGTTGCATCGACGATCTGAGGATGGATCGTGGGCGGCTTATGCCGGGGGGCAGTTTCGGGAGTCGCATAGTAGCAGCCGTAGGGCCCGTCCGTCAGGATGGCCGTGACCTGGTGTCGCCGGGCGATATCCTTCACCAGGTCGAGGTTCTCTTTCGGGCGAGTTTTGGAACCGATCCAGTCCGTGCTCGAATGCCAGACAGAGCCGGGCGGCACCGGATCATTGGGAAGGACGAAATCCATTAAATAGCATCGGGCTGGCATCCGCTTCACCAGATTCCGCCCAAACTCGCCGAAGTTCATGTCGATACAGAACCAGTCGATCCCTTCCAGCCAGGCATCATGGAAATGCAGTCCGTTGCTCATCTTGTCGAAGCCAAGTCCATACATGGTCCTCTCACCATCGGGGGTGACGTAGATGTCGCAAACGGGAGGCTTCATACGGCGCATTGGATGGCCCTCAGGTTCCAAGCCCTTTTCCTTGAGCAGTTCGAAGAGCAGCGTCTCCTCACGGGAGGGCTCCCCCGGAAGATCTTCGTGGCCGATGTGGTTTCCGTAGAACTTGAAAGCTCCGCCCCAAGTCTTCATAGCGAATGCCGTGTTGGCGGCTTCCCCGCCTAGCCGCCAGTGCTCGGATTCGATGCTCACATAGCCGCCGGGAGCCGGTATGTGCGAAACCCGCAGAACCCGGTCGAGGCAGACAGTTCCATAGACCAAGATCAAAGACTCACCCCACTGTAACGGCTCTCCAGAAACTCCGCGAGGTGCAGCACCTTCGCTCCACCTTGAGCGATCCAAGCGTGACAGCCCGGATTCCCGAGGATCACGACGTCGGCGCCGGTTTCTTGAATGTTGCCCATTTTGCGGTCCAGCAGCTTGCGAGCCATGCCCGGCTGAAAGACGTTGTAAGTCCCCGCGCTGCCGCAGCAGCGATCGGCTTCTGCCATTTCAATCAACTCCACGCCGGGAAGGGAAGTGATCAGTTCACGTGGTTGGGAAGTGATCCGTTGCCCATGAGCCAAATGACAGGCATCATGGTAGGTCACCCGAACCGGAGTTTCATCGGTGGCGAGATCGGCAATCGGATGGCGGGTGAGGACTTGAGAGATGTCGAGGGTGTCCACCCCCGCGTCCTTCAGCCAGCTTCCGCAACCCGCCGAGTTCGTTACAACTGTGCGGCCGTTCGCTTTCCGGGCTACTTCCGCCGCCATAGCTTCTCCGGTTTCCAAATGGCCCGAATGGGCGTGAAGCGCGCCGCAGCAACCCAAATCCAAGTCTGCCACGCCAAATCCGGCCCGGTGGAGGAGCCTGCGCGTGGCTTGATGCACTCGGGGGAAGAGTGTTCGCATCGCGCAGCCTTCCAGTAGGGCCACTTCCTCACGAATGGTGGCACCCGTCCGCAACTGCGGCCATTCGTAGGTCGGGGAAGGTCTGGGCATCGGTGGAGGCGGGCTCTTCGGGTCACCGGAGACCTTGCTCATGAGCCATCCCGGCACGGGGACGCGCTGAGCTAGCTTGAACTTGGCCGGACTGGTAAGCGTGTCCAACAAGAGCTTTCGCCACCGGTTTGGTTTCTCCTTCTCGAGCTTTGCACGCGCAAGCTCCAGGATTTGGCCGTATTGCACATTGCTTGGACACGCTGGCTCGCAAGCCCG
>JBKJIP010000100.1:0-2819 GCA_046598515.1 Fimbriimonadaceae bacterium
GCGCCGGTCTCTCCAACCTCGGGCGGAGCGGCTTCGATCACCGTTCCGCGGCTCTTTAGCGTTGCGATTGCGGCACGATTGATCAGATCCTCGGTTCCGCTGGCTTGCTCGTCGGCAAAAACGGGACGTCCATCGTCGCTGACGATGCCCCACTTCAGTGCACTCGGATCAGTGAAGAGAATATCGACGCGGCCCTCATTCGCGAGGGACAGGATTTGATCGATGGAAGTCTCCGAAGTAAGCCTCGGCCGTGCGGCTTCGAATCGGCCGATCAATTCGTTAATGTGATCCTGCTTACGCGCCGCAACAATCGGAGCCGCCATCTGTGCAATTTCCTTCAGTGAAGACCGCCTAGGGTTGCCCTCGATGACATCCGGAAGCAGCGTCGGATAGTGACTGCTGTTGCGATAAATGCTCAGAATGGGCTCATCGGCAGCGAGAATGAGCGCCGTTTTGGTGCCGTTCATGTGCTTAGTTATCACGCTGTCCACCGCCTGACAAAACCGAAGATCCTTGTCCTTCACATCCGCCCCGCGATCCCCTGCCCCGTGGGAAACAGAACCGCCTTGACCGCGTGGACCCACGCTGTGCATTTGGCGCTGCTTCTCCGAGTATTCATCGCCAAGGGCCTCGGCAATCGAATGGGGCATGTCAGGAAGCTCCACCAAAGACACATTGTCGCCGGTGACTTTAACCAGCCGCGTTTCCTTGCCATCCAGAGCCAAAACAAGAACCTCTTCATCATCCATGCAGGACAGTAGAGGCCGAATGTGAAACGTGGGACTTACGATGGCCAGTTCAGGCGCGTCGATCCTCAGGCGGTAGGTTTTGAAGAATCCGTTGGCCACAAAAATGGCTAGCCCGCCAGACTGATGAACCCAAAAATCCTCGTCGGTTAAGAGTTCGCTGATGGGCTTCAGCAAATCGATGGCGAGGGTAGAACGCATGCCTTGCTCGACGAGCATTTCATGCGCCCGGTCGGTCTGATTTTTCAGTCTCACCGGTCCGCTCAGCCTTTCGCGGCCAACTGCTGCGGTTGGTATGTAAATCGAAACGCAGTGTCCTTCGAGCGTCAAAAGCTCGCGGACATCTTCTTGCCGAATTGTGTCAATCATTTTTGCGCTTGCCTCTAGTCCTAATATGCCCCTTCCTCATGGTCCTCGCAAGGGCCAGTTAATGCGTCCATCTTTTGAGCGACGTGAAAGGAAACACGTATCTATGGAACGTTTTCTGATGGGCAGGCATCCGGGTCGTGGCTCCAATTGGTTTCCCCGAGGATGCGTTAGAATGATCCCGTGAGCCTCCCCGACCTCAGCCAATCCTATTCGCTTTCCGACGAGAAAGTCGCCGAGTATCAAACCAATGGCCATGTTCTCGTTCGCGGTCTTGCATCCAGTTCTGAACTCGAGCCTTATCGCGAGTTGATCACGGCCTCCACGAATGAGGCGGCCAAAAACTATGCGCAGCTCGAAGAGCGCGACACTTACGGGAAGGCCTTCATTCAGCACTGCAACTTATGGCCCCGGGATGAAGACATCGCGAAGTTCGTTTTGGCCCGGCGATTCGCAGAGGTCGCGGCGAAGCTCATGGGTGTTGACGGTGTTCGCATTTATCACGACCAAGCGCTCTACAAGGAGCCGGGCGGCGGCCCCACACCTTGGCATCAGGACCAGCAATATTGGCCGCTAGACGGGGTCAAGTGCGTCACGATGTGGATGCCGCTCGTCGACGCAGAGGCGAGCATGGGCACCATGCGCTTTGCCTCGGGCTCGCAGCAACTCGGCTATCTCGGTCCGCTCAATATCTCAGACGAATCGGAGGACATGCTCGCGAATTTGATCAAGGATCGCGGTTACCCGATAACCGATTCGCCAGATATGGCGGCCGGAGATGCGACCTTCCACGACGGATGGTGCATTCATGGCGCTCCCGGCAACTCCAGCTCGGATCGAATGCGGGAAGTGATAACGGTCATCTACCTGGAAGATGGGGCGAAGATTTCGGAACCAGATAGCGATTCCCGCCGAAACGATCTCGCCAGTTGGTTCCCCGGCTTAAAACCGGGCGATGTAGCCGCGTCGGATCTCAACCCTAAGGTGTTCTAAGCCCGATAATGGATGCCGCCATCGCGGAAGCGACAAGCGGACCGGTAACCACCAAACCAAACCAGATGAGGATGCCAAGCATCAGCATTGCGACGTCAAATTTCTTTCCGTCGCGCTTTGAGTCGATAAGGACGAGGAGGTAGCCGAGGTACAAGCACAAGTGCCCGGCGATCGTGCCGCCGAGGCCGATGGGAAGAATGAGCGGCAGGATCACTAGCATCGCCGCGAGGATCATCAACGCGGCTCCGATTCGGTAGATGCTCATGTTCGACTCGCGGGGTTCCGAGACTACTCTGGACCTGTCTCCAAGCGTGGCTTCGCCACGACCAGAGCCTTCGGCTCGAAGTATTTGAGCAGCCAATAGGCGAGAACCAGGGGCATGCAGAAGAAGACGGTGTTCGCAATACCACCCAAAAATTCACCTCGCTGAAGGTCGATCCCTCGGTAAAGCAGGGCCATCCAAGCGGCGAAGGGGATCGCGCTGTTCCCAAATTTGAGGAAGTACGTGACCAGCAGGAGGACAAGTCCAAAGATCACTCCGGAAACCACGAAGCCGGCCTCGCCGAAATTGATAAAGCCCTCGGCCACGATGCCCGGCGTGTAGGAGGTCAGCGACTTCCCGCTGTTGAAATTGTAGGTTCCTGGCCGAATCAGGTTGCGGATGAACGGGCCGCCGCCAAGGGGCTTTTCCGGCCAGATGCTGCGGGGGACAAA
>JBKJIP010000308.1:0-11614 GCA_046598515.1 Fimbriimonadaceae bacterium
CGATCTCGCCCTTTCCGAGTGGGGTTTCCTCGCCGACGGTGAGGATCTGGAGCGCGCTTTCGGCCTGTACAAGGTCGACGAAGCCACGTTCAACAGCGCCGCCAAAAAGCTCGACGCCATCGACTGGCTCGAGGATGGCGCGATCGCCAAGGCTCTTGAAATCGCCGCCCCGATCTCACTGAAGGTTCTCGGCGCCGTCGCCTGGGCCAAGCTCAATCCGCAGGACCCCCGCAGCGCTCTCTACTACGATGGCCGCGAGTTCCTCGCCGAAGCGCTCAGCATTCCCGGCTACCTCTATGGTGGCGATGGCATGATTCACCCCGAATCCGAAGCCAAGAAGTGGCTGGTCACGGCCGTCAAGGTCGCCGATAAGCTCGCGCCGTCCGTGGACGTTGAAGACGCCGCGCCAATCGACGTGAAGCCGGTCGATGTCGCGAAGATGGTCGACCGGATCGTCAAGAGCGAAGATAGCATCACCGCGATCAAGCTCCTGGAAGAAGTTTACGAAATCACCCCGAGCAACAAGACCTTCCCCGACGATCTCGACAACCTCATGGTTGCTCTGCAGGATCAGAAGGAAGTCTGGTGGGTTGGCGGCGATCGATTCCGCAAGCGCGGAAACGCTCCCGACTACATCGAAGAGGTTCCGGAGCCGTACAACTTCATCCAAACCGAGCACAAGGATGAGGATGGCGACCCCGTGGACGTCGAACTCACCGACGAAGGCCTCAGCAGCACCCTGCGAAAGCTTCTCGTTCACCCGCTCGCCATGGACGTTCTCGATGAGGACATCGCGCCCGCCCTCAAGAGCCAGCCCGAGCAGCTCCGCCTCGTTCTGAAATCTATCCACCGCGAACTCGGTACCTTCCCGATGGCGCAGATCCCGACCGGATGGATCGACGATCAACCCGAGATTCAGGAATTCATCTTGGTCGACGCCGACGGCCGCGTCCTGCAGGTCTGGGCCAACCACAATGCCCGTCTCCTGTACGGCTTCGTCGATTGGTGGTACGAGCAGCAAGTCGAGTCCGGCGCTGTCTTCACGCTCACGAAGACGACCAAGCCGAACGTCCTAGAGTTCGCTTGGGACGATCAGACCGACCCCGTCGTCTACATCTCGAACCAGCGCATGGAAGAGCTACGCGACATCGCGGCAAGAGCCGACGAAATGAGCACGCTCGAAGTCCTGATCGAGGTCATGGGCCACTGGCCGAAGGGTGCCGACTTCCTGACCATTCTCGCCGAAGTGAACGTCGTTCGACGCTCCACCCGGCGCCTGGTCGCCTCGCTACTAAGCTCCTACCAGTGCTTCTATCAGCGCTCCGGTTCGCCCGTCTGGCACTTCGATGCCAAGAAGGTCGACCTCGGCTTCGACAAGGCCAAGAAGAAGTTCATCAAGAAGTAAGGCTTCGGCTTTGCTTCGGGAACAAGGGCCAGCCAACGGAAGTTGGCTGGCCTTTCGCATCCCCGTCAAGGTTTGCGCCGCTTGTTCACGCCATACGCCGTAGTGTGGCAGTGCCAATCGCTCTAGATCCAAACTGAACTTTCATGGAGGGCGTGGATGCATCGTGCCCCGCCGCGGGCTGTAGTTGCCGAAAGTTCAGGTTCTATCGGGGCTCGCAAGTCAAGAGTCGGACACGCTAGGATCGCATCTTCCGGCCCGGATCGCAGACCTGTGAAGCTCTGTTTACAGGAGGTTCGATTGCCTTCAGGCAAGTGGCAGAGCAGGCAGTTCGAAGTTGTCCTCACCCTATCTCATGGCGAATCGGATGATCGGAATGAAGACTTCTTTTTTGTTCGGATGATCGTAGATAGAGTCTGAAATAGCTTTGCAAGTGTAACCGCCCGCAGGAGATACGGTCTCCAAAACTTCAATCCGGTCGATCTCCCCAGTAGGGGCGCGCATGAGCACTTGGCGTTTGATCTCGAAGGTCCCTTTCGATGGCATTGTGACTTTCGCATCGGGCCACTTCTCGCCGGGAGATAAGACCGCTGCTCTGGGAGTGCCTTGTCTCTTGGCCATTGAAACAAGGTCGGGATCCTTGTAATACAGTCTCTTTGACAAGTCAGCCAACAGGCAAGGTTCAAGCGTTTGAAGGGGAGAACCGTAATAAAAAGTTTGAGGCGATGATAGCAAACGCACATATCGGAGGGCTTGCTCACCGGTGCGGATTCTAACTCGGCCAGCGAGGTCTTCGATCTGGTCAATTCTGGAGAGGGCCCCGTCTACAGAACAGAAGACACCGGGATGACCCCCTTCCGCTAAATTTGCGTCGTTGACATATCGCTTCGCAATCAAGAGCTTGTAGGGATGTCTCATAAAAGAAACCTCAAGCTCCTTCAGGAGAGTTATCTGAGCAAGCACTGAAAGCACCATCTCGCCCATTATGCATCGGCGGTGTCACCAGCCAGGTAAGAACCAAATGATAGTTTGATCCAGCGAGCAGGCCGTGATCAGGTAGGGTGCCGGTGCGTAGCTCAAATCCATTGCTAGTTCGCGACTTCACCGCCCTCATTCCGAGTAACTGCTGGAGCAAAGCACATGAGATCCCCAAATGTGGCGAACCGTGCACAAGGGCGAGACATCATCGAACTGTCTGGAGACAGAGAGAGCTCACTCGATCCTTCAATCTCACTTTTTGAGATACGCTAGCTCCTCGGAGGTGACGGGATAGGCGGTCTTGCTCCACGGCCATACTCCCTTGAATGTGTCGAATGAGGGGATTAAGTCTGGATCCTTGTAATCGTAGGGATAGAACCAATACGGCTTGCCGCCATATTGGCGCGTATAGATAGCGAAGCCGCCCTTCCTGTCGAGCTCGGAGGCGATAGCGTCGGGTGGATTTCCCTTGATCGCGTACTGATTGAATGTGCTCAGAAAGCCGCGCAAGGTCCCGTCCGATCTGTTTGCCGAGTCTCCGGCCACAAGCTCGATGACCCAGTCGATCGCGGGAAACTTTCCAGAGCCTCTCGATTGCCGCGAGAGGTAGAAGCGATGATCGGGTGTGGCGGAAATTGAGTATCGGATTGAAGCGGAGCCAGCCGTGAAGATCAAGGCTTCCGATCCTTGGAACTCAAGGCTGTCATGCGGGCGACAGTTATCGGGACACTTCCAAGGCAAACCAAACCCGGAGCGTTTATCACCTAGGTCAACGAAAGCCTCCCGGTCGCGTGCTTGGGCTTGTAGCGAAAGGATCAACGCTAGTGAAAGCATTGCTTATTGTATGCCATGAAAAATGCCTGTCCGTTGCTGAGGTCAAGATACCGGAGCAAACAAAGCGCTTCCGGACCAACGGGTCTATCAAGGGTGCTTAGGAAGGTGCGAACTGACTCTGACTCGGGATGGGTCGCCCGGGCGAAATCCCGCAACAAGCCCCTCGATCGGTTCGGTCATTCCAAGGCCGCCGCCGCGACACGATCATTCACGGCCCACACTTGGGTTGGGGCGCACCAGTCGGACCTGCACCGGCCCAAAAGGATCCCTTGGTTGGGACATAGCTGCCCGAAACCTCAGACCAAGGAAGGGCAGGGATGCAGTGTGCCCTGCACCGCATTCCCAAGAGCGCGAATGGGAGGTTGCGGAGGCTTCTTACGCTGAAGGCGTTCCGTCCCTCAGCGAAGGGTCGGCGATGTTCGTGCGCCTACCCTGGGTAGGAATCGCCCACCAACAAAGCCCGCAGGGCGAGCCGCAGGCGACGGAGGCGATAGCCCGAGGAGTTGCGACTCGCCCTGCGGCGGGGCATGCCGACCAGCGCTAGAGCGGGGACGGGCATGACGACAACTCCCAGGCTCACGCCGCGACACGATCATTCGCGGCCCACATTTGGCCCTGGATTTACCGCATCCCACTTCCTTTGATGCGTTTCTGGGTGCAGCCGGGCGACCGGCGGCGTCTTAAACCCAGTGCATAGGAGAGCAACCCCGAATTCCAGCCGGTACACTGCCGTAATGCAAGTGCGATGGGCGTTGCTCCTTGCCGGACTGGCCGCCGTTCCGGTTGCCGTCGCGGATCCTGCCGCCCCTCCCCTCGGTTGCGCGAGCGCGATCATCGTCGAGGAGTCGACCGGGCGCATCCTGTTTAACAAAGGCGCCGAGGTCAAGCGCTTCCCCGCCAGCACCACCAAAATCATGACCGCCATTCTCCTTTTGGAGAAATGCGATCTGGACGACATCGTCGTCGCGCCGGCGGACATCGAGAAGGTCAAGCCATCGAGCATGCACCTCTTCCCCGCCGAGCGTGTGCCCGTGCGCGACCTACTCTATGCCTTGATGCTCCGCAGCGCGAACGATGCGGCCGTCGCTGCCGCCTATCACATCTCTGGCAGCCTCCCCGAATTCGCAAAGCTAATGAATGACCGCGCGAAGGAACTCGGCTGCACGGATACCAACTTCGTCACCCCCAGCGGACTCCATGACGACCTGCACGTCACCACCGCACTCGACCTATCCCGAATCGCCCGCCACGCGATGACCATCCCCCTGTTTCGGGAAATCGTGAAGACGCCGAAGTGGGAGCTGACGCGGAGCTCGAACCTGAAGGACCTCGTCGTCCAATCCAAGAATCGCCTCATGAAGGTCGATCCGACTCTCGAAGGCATTAAGACCGGCTACACCAATCCTGCCCAGAGCTGCTTCGTGGGCTGCGCGACCCGCAATGACATGCGACTCTACACCGTGGTCTTGCATACGAAGGATTGGCCAAAGGACACGACCGCCCTGCTGAACTGGGGCTACAAATACTTCGCGAAAGAAGAGGTCGTTACGCCGAAGCAAGAGTTCGCAAAGTTCCCCGTTGTCGAAGGTGCCAAGCTCGAAGTAGCCGCGATCGCCGGTGAGAGCTTGACCACGATCGCCTCCAAGTCCCGTCACGATCTCGTTTTCGACGCCAAGCCCGACGGAATCCTACGTGCTCCGATCAAAGCTGGCCAACCGATCGGAACCTTGCACGTTTACGATCGAAATCACTCGTTTTCAGCCAAAGTGCCGCTTCTAGCGGCGGAGGAAGTATTGCCGCCACCCAAATTCAAGTCCCTCTTTGCCATTCTGGGGGGCGGGATGTTCCTCGGCCTCTATGCCGGACTTCGTGCCAAGCGCAGGAGGATCGATGCCGACTACCGGTGATCGCCTCCACAAGCGGATCGCCGCCTCCGGCATCTGTAGCCGCCGTGCGGCCGAAGTTCTGATTTCCGAGGGCCGAGTCGCGGTCAATGGGCAAGTCGTAACCGCCATGGGCGTGCTCGTCAATCCGGATGATCTCATCGAGGTCGACGGTGAAGCCATCGGCGTTGCCAAGACCTATACGCTGATCATGAACAAGCCCGTGGGCATCGTGACCACCCTCTTCGATCCCCAGGGCCGCCCAACCGTTCGGCAGTATCTCCCGGATATGGGCGTTCAACTCAAACCAGTCGGCCGATTGGATAAAGACAGCGAGGGTCTCCTGATTTTCACTAACGACGGCGAACTCGCCAACCGCCTCAGCCATCCACGGCATAAAATCGACAAGGAATATGAGGTCTTGGTGACCGGCATTCCCGATACGAAATCCCTCGATCGCCTCCGAGATGGCGTCTTCTTCGACGGCCGCATGACCGCGCCCGCCGAAGTCGCCCGCATGGGCGATGGCAAAGGCGAGAACGAAAAGCTGCGCATCATTCTGCACGAAGGCAGGAAGCGGCAGATTCGCGAGATGTGCGAGATCATCGGCCATCCCGTCCTCTCGCTGCGGCGCGTCCGCATCGGCCCCATCAACCTCCGCAAACTCGCGAAAGGCGAGTGCCGCATGCTGAGCCAAGTGGAACTTCAAGAGTTGCGCAAGTCCGTGCGCATGTAGCTGGGCCAGCGCGGGGATAGGATCGCGCCCCGCGTCGCACAGAAGAAAAACTCCAAACGATCCCATAGCCAAGGGAGTGCGAGGATGCAACGTGCCTCGCAGCGCTTAGGATAAAGCTCCAAACGCTCGCCGTAGCCGCAAACGGGGTTATGGCCGAAATTGCAAAAAACTGTCCCAAACCGTCACTCTCACCCCCAAAAAAGCGTTATGGCGACGACTTTAGCAGATTTCTTATACTCCGCCGTAAGCCCATCTACGGGCCTCTTACGCTTCAAGCCGCATCATATACCCAGCAGCCACGAGTAGTGGCGAAAAGAAGGGAGATACGGACAGATGATTACCACGGAACGCACCAACGGATTTGACACTTTCATGAATGCCACTAAGAAGCGCGCCTTGAGCTTCGCTCTCCGATTGACCCGAAATCGAGATGACGCTGAAGATCTCGTGCAGGACGCACTGCTCCGCGCATACCGAGCCTATGATCCGGAAAGCGATCGAAAGCCGTCCGAGGCTTGGCTCAAGCAAATCGTTTTTAACTGCTTCGTCGACAATCGACGCCGAATGAATCGACGCCCGAGCACTTACTCGCTCAACATCATTCAAGAGCAGAACCAGCACTTCGACGCCGAAGACAGCGCCCCGAACGCCGACCAGCAGCTCCAGGACCTTGCCCTCAGCGAGCCCCTCGTCAGCGCTCTGAACCAGCTTACGGACGACCAGCGCAAGCTCATTCTTACCGTCCTCTATAAGGACGCGAACTACACTGAGCTCGCCGAAGACTTCGGTTGCCGTCCGCAGACCCTGAAGACCCGCCTTCACCGTGCTCACCAGAGCCTGAAGCGCCACCTGATGCTGATCGACCCGACCTACGTTCAGCAGAATCGTCCGATCTTCGGATAATCCAACTTACACCCTCAGAAAGAACGACCATAACTCGCCACGGGATCTCCCCCGATTCCGTGGCACTTTTTTAAAAGGAGAATTGAGATGCAGTTAGAAAAGAGTGTTCAAAACAAAGTTTCCGCCGTTAAAGAGCGCGCCGGTACCCCTGCCGGTGCCATTGCTATCGCCGCCATCGTCGGCCTGGGGTCCTTCTTCCTCTCACGTAAGTTGATGAGAGGCAAGACGCTGGCATCGGCGATGGAAGCGTTCGCCCTCGCCTCATCGGCCTACGGCGCGATGCGCAAGTTCTCCGCGAGCTGAAAGAATTGTCCCTTCGGAATGAGCCGGGCTTCGGCCCGGCTCTTTTTTGTTTCTGACTAGCTCATTTGACGTCGGACCGAAAAACCTTGCCATTTTTCATAACAAATGAGACTGCCTTCAAGGCTTTTATGTCAGCCATTGGATTTCCCTTTGTCGCGATCAAATCAGCAGCCAGGCCGACGGAAATCGTTCCCCTTTCCTTGTCGACCCCCAGTAGGTCAGCGGCGCTCGACGTCATGGCCCTCAGCGTATCGGCGGCAGGGATTCCAGCGTCGACCCAACTATCAATCCACGAGATGGCATCCTTCCCGCGATCAGAACCGGGAAGGATTGCCGTTGCATCGGTGCCGAAAGCGATCTTGTTTCCCATCTTATGCGATCGGCGGAGGCGATCGACCCATTTCTCGTGATCGGCATCGGCCCGCGCTTTGGTGCGACCCAGCGCCATCTCTTGCTCCGCCGGAAATTCGGTGCCGACGATGTAGGTACCGTATCGTTTGGCCACTTCGAGAGCCTTATCGGACATGTTGAAGCCATGCTCGATCGAGGCAACGCCGCCTTCCGACGCATTGAGCGCCCCTTGCTCCGTCCAGCAATGTGCGCAAACCTTCAGGCCACAACGGCGAGCTTCTTCGACGATGAACTTGATGTCGTCCACCGAATAGATGTACGGCTGATCGTCGACGACGATTTTGATGACCTTCGCGCCGAAGTGGGCGTTCATACGGATGCCCTTCTGCATCTCGTCGCGTGAATCGGCAAAGATGTATTCCGGCTCGCCGAGTTCCGGCCGATCCGGTTGGAGGCGATACTGGGCTCCGTAGGGAGCGATCATCCGACCGGCATTGAGGATCGTCGGGCCCATGAACATGCCCTGTTCGATCGCCCATCGAGTTTCCGTGCAAGCGTAGTTGCCTTCATTGCCCACATCGCGGCAAGTGGTAAATCCGGCGTTCAACATCGCTTGAGCGTTGGCTATGCCTTGAACCGCACGCCTTGCATTGGAGTCTCGAAGCGTCGTGTAGAAGTAGTTGCCAGCATCACGCCGGGGCTGAACATTCATGCAGAGATGGGTGTGGCAGTCGAAGAGGCCCGGCGAGATCGTGTAGCCGGAGAGATCGAAAACCTGCGCACCGCTTGGGATCGCCAGTCCTGCGCCGATCGCTTTGATCTTGCCCTCCTCGATCAAAATGACCTGGTTGGAAAGAGTCTTGCCCTGATCGGGCATGGCGACAAAGCCGGCTTTGATCGCTATCGATGAGGCTTGAGGCAGAATGGCGAGAGCGCTGATTAATGGGAGTAGTGCCATGGGCTATCTTAGCCGCTGCGAACATGATTCTTAATCGGTTGAATCTTGGACACGATAAAGGATCTCAATCTTGGTTGCTTCAAAATCGTAGGTCATGTTATGAGGGTGGCCGCATGAAATATCGGCTGGGCCCCACCGCCTAAGAGATGAAACTCGAGGTACATCGAGGATCACGGTTTCCCCGGGCAGCTCGAGCCGAACATAAACTCGATCATCACTCATTTCAAATATTGTACAGGCAATCGCCCGGGAATGAGCGCCGACGGATGCACCGAGAATGTCCAGGATCAACCTTGATCACTCGGCCAAGGTTTGTCCAAGCCGCCGAATGCGTTTGGACTGACTCTGGCTGTAGGCAAAAAGCGTACTAGCAGGTGACGGCCGATATTTGCCGCCGCCGAAGCGGCTTTAGCAACACCGTTGCCCAATTCACCCCATGAGTTCCCTCTTCTGGGCCAGGATTGAGGACCAGAAAGAACATGAAACTATTTACGACGGCGATTGCAGCCACACTAATTCTCGGAGGCAGCTTGGCCGCCTTCGCCCAACATGAGCAACATCAGGGAACGGCATCCAAGCCGACCAGCGGGGCCAAGCAGGCTGACAAGTCTCCAAACATGGAGATGTGCATGAAAATGATGGCAGATAAGAAAAAAGCCAAGGCCCATATGATGGAAATGGAAATGAAACTCGACGGCCTTGTGACGGTTATGGAGCGTGCTTCTGGAGAAGACAAGATAAATGCCACCGCCGCTGTCGTTTCGGAGATGGTAGCCCAACAAAAGATGCACGCGAAAATGTCGGAGATGGACCCTAAAATGATGTCCCACATGATGCAGCATTCCAAAGCTGGCACGATGGCCAGTTGTCCGATGATGAAAGGCATGATGGGAGGCTAATCACTTCAATAGATTGCTATCAGATGCGCAAATCCCCGGGTAGCGTAGCTACCCAGGAGTTCCCGTTGAAGCCTCCGGCCCAAATGGCGGGCTGGAGGAACAGCGATTACACCTCGAACTTGATTCCCTGCGCTAACGCGGGTCGGTCCATGCCGTAGTACGTCGTGCTCGTCTGTCGGCGCATATATGCCCTCCAAGAATCAGAACCCGATTCGCGGCCGCCGCCCGTTTCCTTCTCGCCACCGAACGCTCCGCCGATCTCCGCGCCGCTGGTGCCGATGTTTACATTCGCGATGCCGCAGTCGCTGTTTCGCTTGAAGAATTCGGCTTCGCGAATGTCCGTCGTCATAATCGAAGAACTCAATCCTTGGGGGACTTCATTGTGGATCTCAAGGGCCTCTTCCAAAGTGGAGTAGGGAATCAAGTAGGTTATCGGAGCGAAGGTCTCGGCGTGGATAGTCTCCGATTGCTTCGACAACCGAACGACCGCGGGGTGAACATAGAACCCGTCTTCACAGCCGCTGACCGCGACGCGCTGACCCCCAACGATCTCCATGGCCTCCCCGCGAACCGCTTCGAGAGCCTTCTGCATACCCGCGAAAGCCATGGCATCGATTAGGGGCCCGATCAAAGTGCCACTTTCGAGGGGGTTCCCGATCTTGGTCGCGCCGAGTTGCGTGTAGGCGACTTTCAGAGTTTCGAAAACCTTGTCCACAAGCGACTCATGAACAATGACCCGGCGGGTCGTGGTGCAGCGCTGTCCGCAAGTGCCGACGGAGCCAAAGATGATCGAGGGCATGGCGACGCCGAGATCGGCGGAAGGGGTTACGATGATCGCGTTGTTTCCGCCGAGTTCCAAGAGCGACTTGCCAAAACGAGCGGCAACGCGCTGGCCAACGGTGAGGCCCATTCGGGTGCTGCCGGTAGCACTGATGAGAGGTACCCGCGTGTCATCGACTAACAGCGATCCAACCTCAAGCGCGCCGATCAAAACCTGAGAAAGTCCTTCGGGTGCCTCAGGGAATTCGGCGCAGACTTCGTCGAAGAGCGCCTGACAAGCGAGCGCCGTGAGGGGCGTCTTCTCGCTTGGTTTCCAAAGGCAAGAGTCGCCGCAGACAAGGGCGAGACAAGCATTCCAAGACCACACCGCTACCGGAAAGTTAAACGCGGAGATGATGCCGACCGGCCCCAGCGGCAGCCAGTTTTCCTGCATCGAGTGGTTCGGTCTCTCGCTGGCGATCGTCAAGCCGTAGAGCTGCCGGCTAATGCCGACGGCGAAGTCGCAGATGTCGATCATCTCCTGCACCTCACCCCTTCCCTCCTCAAGGATCTTGCCGCACTCGAGCGTCACCAGACGGGCCAAGTCCTCTTTATGAAGCCGCAACTTCTCGCCCAAGAGACGGACAAGTTCGCCGCGCCGCGGCCCCGGCACTTCGCGCCAAGCCTTAAACGCCTCGACCGATCGCGCGATCTTCGCATCAACGTCGGCCGCGGAGTCAACCCTCAAGCGAGCCAACAGGCTGCCATCGATCGGGCTATAAACCGCAAGATCGTCGCCCTCCGTCATTTCGAGGTTCGGAATCAGACGTGCGATCTCATCGCGAAGGGGAGCGGTTACAGCGGACATATCCAAATTCTAGCGGATTGCAGGAAAGGGATGGCGAGTCCCAAGTTCCTCATCCGCGTGGAGAATTCATGGTCTACAGCCTGCATCATGTATCAGTGTCAAACGGGTGCCGTGCGATAGTAGGGGTCTGGATCGGCCTCCTCGTTTTGCCTTGTGCCTACTTCGCAAACAAGCTCAACTTCAACCGGAGCGAAGTGGCGAAGTGGGAAGGGTGCCTCGGCCGCCCAATCGGAGAGTGCGAGCCACCGAGCGACTATGAAGAGCTTTCTGGAGAACGGCATTTTGCACGTCCCCAGGGCCTAAGGGCCGGCTCGGCATTGTCTGGCCGCCGCGACGCAGCAATGGGACTTTGGAATCAATGACACTTCACCTGAGCATTGTGTGTGCCCGCTGGATACGGACTGAGTGGAAGGCGATAGCCGGGACCAAACGCCTAACTCGCCGGCCTCGTAACGGCTCCCGGTCCCAACTCTTTGGGACCGGACGAAACTGTGTTTAGCGTTCAACTGTCAAACTCGCATCATGAAGGCAACTCGTTGGTTGATCCTCGCCATATTCGTCTCCTCGTTCGCATTCGGCCTCAGCCCCGCGGTGCACTCGGCGCCGCAGGTTAAGAAGCCGGTCGTGAAGAAGACTCAGACCAAGAAGGTCGCCCCGAAAAAGAAGACGACCAAGAAGAAGACCACCAAGAAATCGACGAAGAAGAAGGCTCCCGTCGTCGTCAAGAAGCCGGTTAGCAA
>JBKJIP010000407.1:0-9974 GCA_046598515.1 Fimbriimonadaceae bacterium
AGATTCTGCCAGTCGGCGCGAAGCATGTCGGGACGAGGGTGCTCGGGTCTCGGAATCGCTTGCATAAGGGTAATCGCGGCCACAAAAATTAGCATCGGCTTGCCCCGAAGGTTACCCTTCGGGGCTCCGTCCTACGGGTGACCCCGCGGGCTTGACCTATCACGCTTGGATGGGCTAAGGAATGGTGTGTGAGCGCTTTAGAATGGCGGAATCCCCAACTCGCGGCAATAGAATGCGCGAATGCGGAGCCTCTTGCAAAAGTCCGCCAATAGTCACCTCAGACCATGATTCAACCCATCGCCCAGGTTCACCGTTCGCCCATTCACAATTCACCATTTACAATTCACGGCTCGACGCAAACACTTTTGCAAGAGCATCTTCAAATGACCCAATCTCAGGCGCGCTTACTCAGCGGCGACTTCCCGAGCCGGCTTCGGCGTGTGGAACGACTTGATCCACGCCGGACGAGCCGGTTGCTTGCCTTCGGCGAGCATCTTCTTCCAGGTGTCGTCAGTCATGCGCTCGCTGACCGGAACCGTGAACTCGTAGTAGCTCATGACGGGGCCGCGCGCCAGATACGACTTGCCTTCGATTGGAACGATGGCGATCATATCGTCGGCATGGCCGCTGGCGATGGTGAAAGCTAGCGGGTCCGCAGTGTGGATGTCGGCGACCAAAGCCATATCCAGATCGTTCGCGGTCAGAGTTTGATAGTTCGTGCCCCGTTTCAGGAGATCGGTGGTCAGATAATCGATTTCGCCACCGATTTTTCGGATGCGATTGTGCTCGGCCTTGGTCAGTGGCTTTCCGGCGACCTGCTTTTGGACACAGGTGCGGAGGAAACCGACGATCGTGCCGTATCGCGCGATGTCGTCCGTACACTCCGGAGTCAAAAGCTTGTATCTGCCCAAGCCTTCCTTGAGCGCCTTGTTCATGGCCAGGAGCCTCTCGTAGACCGGCAGGTTCGGCTCGACGTAGTGCTTCACATAGGGCTGCTCTTCTTCGCCATCGCCCATTTCGGCCACCGTCTGCTCACCATAAAGGAGCGTATCGTGGCGAAGCTCGGCATAGGACGCGAGGGCCGTGTTCAGGCTCTTGTCTAGGTAAGCCTGAGTCTTCATGAAGGCCGGTATCGCATGTGTTGGCCGCGTGATCGTACGGCGAAGTGCGTCGAGCCAACCGTTGTAAAGATTCTCGGTCCATTTCTCCGCATCAAGTCCCTTGAAGTAGGCGACCATGTCATTTCTCGCCGGGACGTAGCCGCTCCAACCGTTCGGATTGTAGAGGTTAGGACTTGCATCGAGGATCTGGCCGGCGCGGACGCTGCCAAGGACGGTCATGACATCCAAACCACTTGGCAAGGGGCGATCGATCGGCTTAGTGATGCGAGAGATCGCCAGTCCGTCGAGCAGTCCCCGCTGGGGCATGAACCGCATTTGCAGCCCCGTCCCCGCGGCATTGGGACGCAGTTCGAGATTCGGTTTATACAGACTTGGGTTTACGCGGTAAAGCTCCTGGCAAAGGGCCACGTATTTGCTTGAGTCCGTGATGGGAGAACCGCCTTTGACCTTGTTCCAGGCCGTTGCTACCATCTCCGGCGTCAGGCTATTGACCTTCCCAGCGAAAAGTGTCGTCGGCTCATAGATCGCCGCATAGGCGGGGGCGGCCTTGGCGGCCATAAAAGTCTCGCTCAAGGCCAGAGCCCGAAGAACCATCTTTTGGTCAGGCTCAATCTTGCCGGCGGGGCAGAGCGCGAAAGGAACGAGCCCGAACCACATCATGCCCTGGAAATAGCGGCCGAGAGTGGCGGTGCGGGTGTAGTGGCCACGGACGATGAACTGAGAGTAATCGACCTCATTCCCAAAGATCGCACTCTCCGCGTTCCCGGACTGCGCCTTGATCGCGGCCAGTTCGCGGTCCACCAGCGATTGGGCGGCCGCGGGAAGGGCGATCGAACCGCCATACAGCCGATCCGCGACGCCGAAGAAGGCGAGATTGCGGAGATGGGCGTCTTTCAGCTCGGCGTCTGTGGCTGATTCGTAAGCCTTCTTGACCGAAGCAATCATTTGCCTCGAAAGGGCGTGGGCTTTGGGATAGAGCGAAGAAGTCTCCGTGGTTCGCAGCGTCGCGTCGAAAAGGATGTGATAGAGGTGCAGCGGCACGTCGACGGTCACAATCGACGGGAGATTTTCATAGTCGTTCTGGTCCAGAACGTAGCTCATCTCCGCCAGACCGGGGGCGGGCGAGACGACGAACTGATTCTTCGCCAGCATCGCCTTGTGCTCGGCCACCATGGGCACGACCTTGGAAAAGGCATTGAAATTGACGGCTTTCGAAACATCGAACTGAGCCGCGCCAACCGCAGCCAGACTCAGGGTAATCAAACTGATGGACATCCTTCTCATCGTTTTCACTATAACTGAGATTGCGAATTTGAGATGGGTTTACCCACATCAGGCTTTGCGGCGAAAAACCGCAAAGTCTGATGGAGATAAACCCGTTTCGGTCAGTGCCGCACGAACCCTACGCGGCTGGAAGGGTGCTGCCTTACTTCGACTTGGGGTCGCCCGGCAAGGTGTCGGCACGAATTTCGTCAAGGTTGGTCTTCTCGTCTTTGTCCGAATCGAGCCCCTCGACTTTCTTCAGAACGCTGCCGGTCAAAACCTTGGCACCTTCCTTTTTCATGGCGGCCTGAAG
Organism: Fimbriimonadaceae bacterium; assembly: GCA_046598515.1. Taxonomy (GTDB): domain Bacteria; phylum Armatimonadota; class Fimbriimonadia; order Fimbriimonadales; family Fimbriimonadaceae; genus JANJUB01. Next base: position 2,698 of record JBKJIP010000407.1, read on the forward strand.
ATCCTTTCCGTAAAGGTTCAATTTGGCCGTTTTGCCGATATGGCATACGGCGCACTTCGCCACGCCTAGAGCGGACGTCTTTTTGACGCCATAGGTGGAGTCGAAGTCCTTCACAAAGGCAACCTTGGCGGTGGTCATCGCGGCGAGTCCAAGGATTGCGATCGCGGTTGGGATACTAAGCAGTTTCATTAATTTGTAGCCTCCAGGCAATAGGGCCTGACAATAGGTGAGACGAACAAAATCCGCGACGCGCCCGTCATGGTTTTCAAGGACGGTTCAACGCCGCCAGGTGTGCGTCGTCCCGTCTACGTTTGCTACAACGGTTTTTTCGGGCCAAGGGAGTTGGGCAAAGCGAATGATCTTGCCCTTCGCTATCTCCGATAGCTTCCGAATCCCAAATCCCCGCCACTTCCATTCGGAGAGCACGTGACGGCCGTCCAGATCGATCTCGATGATGATCATGCGAGGACCTTCCAACTGGACGAAGTTGAAGTCGATGAAATCCCGTCCGATCGTGCTGCCCTTCCATTTCGGCTTCACCTCTTCGCCCGTGAACTCGTAAATGAAGATCGTGCGGTGCGGCTCTTTGATCAGATTCGTGCTCTTGAAAACGCCGAGCATGAAGTCCATCTTCCTGTTCCCATCGAGGTCCCCCGCCCGGATCTGCCAAGGATTCAGCCGCTTAGGCGCGAACGCCCAGTTTTCCCCTTTTGCATCGACGAGAAGGCAAGTCTGCTCCCGCGCCGTGCGCATCTCAAGGGAATACGGCTCGCCCTTGATGGTTAGGGCGAGCGTGATGGCGAGGAGCATCTTGCTTTGCTAGACGGCCCAACCCGGACGGAACGTAGGACGGATCAGGGGGTCGAACTCGTCGGTACCCTTAATCTTCATGTTCTTGGCATCCCACTCGAGGCGCGGGCCGTTGGCCCAGATTGCGAGATTGCCTAGTAGCACCGTCTCCGTGAGCGGTCCCGAGTAGTCGACCATATTCGACCGCGCCGGCTTACCGCCGGTGGCGGCGATGACGAACTCTTCCATGTGGCCGGGAGATTCCTCGACCTTGATGTCGGGGATCGCCGCGCCACCGACCATCATATACTCCATGTTGAACTCGTTCGGCGAGTAGATGGTGCCTTTCTCGCAGATGATGATCACGCCGTTGCCGCCGAATTCGAAGCCGGGGGCGAGGTTCGCGGCGGGTCTCTTACCGCCGTCGTACCAACTCAAGGTCACGGGGGCACGGCCGTTGCGCTCGCCGAACTCGTAGTTGACGATCGCCCACGACGGATAGCTGTCGCGATCATGGCCGCTCGTCTGTGCCTGGACCGAAATCGGGTCCCGCAGGTCGAGAGCCATGAAGGGCGTGTTGAAAATGTGGCAGCCCATATCGCCGAGCGAACCGGTGCCGAAATCCCACCAGCCGCGCCAAGCGAACGGGTGGTAACCCTCGCCGAAGGGCCGATCCGGGCGCGGGCCGAGCCAGAGATCGAAGTCGACATTCATCGGCGGACGCTTCTTAGCCGGACGCGGAATCCCCTGATTCCAATAGCCGCCGGCGCGGTCCGTCCAGAGGTGAATATCTTTCACAGCGCCAAAATGACCGTCGCGGATCAAGGCTGCTATCTTGCGCATCGGAGTGCTCGCCGTGCTTTGGTTCCCCATCTGCGTGGCGACCCGGTTCTCGCGGGCGATTTGGGCAAGGCGGCGGGCCTCCCAGATCGTGCGGGTCAGCGGCTTCTCGCAATAGCAATGAAGACCCTGCTTCATGGCGAGAGCGGAGGCCGGGGCATGATGGTGGTCGGGCGTGCTGATCACGACGGCGTCCATGCGGCCGCGCATGGCGTCGAACATCGTCCGGTAGTCATCGAACGTCGAAGCCCGCGGATGCTCCGCGATGCCCTTGGCGATGGCCGTGGAATCGATGTCGCACAGAGCGACGATATCGCTTTGGCGAGCGATCCACTCCATTCCACTCCAGCCTTTGCCGCCGACGCCGACGATGCCCACTCTCAGCCTCTTCGGCTTTTCTTCCTGGGCTCCGCCCCGACCGATCGCAAGGCCGACGGCCATCGCCGCCGATCCTCTCAAAATATCCCTTCGCGTTATCTGTTTCGACATATCCCTTCCGCTCGCGATTGGCAGTTTATCGCGAAGTGGCGAGAGAAATGTGGAGGCTCTAATTTCTGGCGGCAGTGTCGCCCTTCAAGCCGACCAGAGTTGCCTCGAGGGTCTTACCGCACACGGGCGAAACTGCGAGTGTCGCCGGACTCGTTGAAAACATCGCCAAATTTCCGTGTGGCACCATAAAGCCGATCAAATCCTGGCTTCTTTGAAGAAAAATAAGCCAAGGTAATCGAATGGAGGTCGGGCTGGAATCGAAGGCTGAACAGTGGGACAAGTCGATCTACTGGCTCAATGTCGGCATTGCGATTGGCTTCATCGGCATGTGTGCGGCGGCGGTGATTCATGCTTCCGGCTCCCCGGGAGAGTCGAAAAACCTTCCCACCTCGGCGCTGATGTTCGCCGGGCTCATAACCGGTTGCTGGGCCGGACTCTTACTGGTCGGATTCCATGCGGGCCGGCAGGATGTTGGACTGACCTGGCTACGTGGAAGGATCGCTCTGACTTTTTATATGGCTCTCGGAGTCGGCATTGGCAGAGCAGTCTCATTCGTAATCCTAAAGTTGAGCGGTTACCAGCTCTTTGGATTCAGTGAGCAGGACCCGATCGTGCTACTAGCCAAATTTGTTGTCGCTGCCGCAATTCCTCTGCCGGTCTTTTATGTCATCCACCATCGCCGCGCTCAATCGCCGCAGAGCTAGGCTCCCAATAGGTGATCGCTCTTCATTTCACGCAAAGGCGCAAAGTCGCAAAGTCGCAAAGAAATGCAATGGAGTTCGTCTCCCTTGAAGGATGGATTCTGGCTGACTAATCCTCCTCGGGAAGGCCTCGGGGTTTGACCCATAACCCGCCTGTCTATCCTTTGCGTCTTTGCGCCTTTGCGTGAGAAGGTGCCCTGGAAACTCCGCCCGGTCCGGAGTCTGTTGCAGCACGCACTGGCGCAAGGAAAGCGCGATGACCTACCGGTTATAGAACTTCCAGCTCGTCTTGAAATCCTTCGTCAACTTCTGATTCGTCAACAGCGCTCGGACCATCTCGATCGGGATGCAATTCCCCTTCAAAATCGCGTCGTGGAACTGCTTGTCCGTCATCTTCTTGGTCACAACCAACTCCTGCCGAAGTTGCCAGACCTGGAAGGCGCCGATCATGTACGCGAGCTGATACAGCGGCGGGTAGTCGCCGCCGAAGGAACGCCGGACTTCGCCCTCCGCCGTCGATTTCTCGTGCCCAACCTTGTCCACCAGCATATCGATGCACTCCTGGGCGGTCATCTTCTTCAGATGGAAGCTGAGGGAGAAAACGATGCGTGCGCAGCGGTGCATGCGCCAGAAGAGCATGCCGATCCGGTTCTCCGGGGATTTCGCGAAGTTCATATCCCAGAGCAGGAACTCCCAGTAGAGCGCCCAACCCTCGACCCAGAACGGGGTGTTGAAGATCTGGCGGTGGGTGTTGAAACGATCTTCATAGAATCCCTGGAGATGATGCCCGGGGATGAGCTCGTGATGGACGGTGGCGCGGGCGAAGTGGATGTTGTTCGCGCGCAGGCTCATCAGTTTCTCCTGATGCTCCATTTCGTCCGTCGGGAAGCTGACGATGATGCTCTCGCCGCCCAAGAAGAATGGGTTGACCTTTTGCCGGTCGCGCGACATCATCTGCATCCGCCACGTGTCCTTGGCGAGCTGGGGCACCGTGACCAAATCCCGGCTCTCGACGAACTCGATCGCTTCCAAGGCTAAATCTCGAATGAGCTGCGGCTGCTTGCCGGGTTCCACGAACTGCGTCTTCACATGTTCGAGGGCTTTCTTCCAATCCGCGCCGAAGCCGAGCTCGGTCGAGGCCTTGATCATCTCCGCCTCGCACCATTTGAACTCCTTCTCGCCCATCGCGATCAACTCTTCGGGCGAGTAGGGGATCATCTCGTATTCGAGATCTTTCAAAAGGGCTTCTCGCCCAATAGGATCGCCTACGATGGGATTTGTATCCCCCGGCGAGATGCCGGCGATCTTTTCGCGGAGGAAGGTGCTGTAGTCCTTCATGGCCTTCAGTGCGCCCTTGTAGGGCTCACTCACCCACCAGCCGAACTGGGGATCGTAATGGTTATAAAAATTGAACCACTCGGTCAGGATGTCGTCCAGCCGCTCGGAGATTCGGGATGCGCGGTAGGCGATGAATTTGTCCGTCTTGCCGCCTTCCAGCTTCTTCCGAGAATCCGTGATCTCCTCGACGATCTTCGTCATCAGCGCCGCGGACTCGCGACCGTCGACCGGCTTCATCTGCTGCCGGGCCTCGGATAGATCGATCACTTCCTTGGCGTACGGCAAAAGCGAGGAGGCTTCTTCGATTTGCTTCTGCGAGTACTCGAGCCGACTTCGGTTGCGCTCCAGGTAGTTGCGGAAGAGGATGAAATCGACCTTGCCGCCCTGGTCGAGCTTGTCGAAGTCGACCGTTTCCAGCGACTTCAGATTCTCCTGATAGAAGCCATCAAACCGCATGGCGCGGTTCGGTGAAAACTCGATGTTGTAAAAGCGGTTGATGCTCCCCAGGTCGGCCTGGTATTGCTGAATACGGTCGATCATGGACATAGGAGCCAAACAAGCCGCCGCGGCAATGGCGGAGAGCATGCGGAAACTTTACCTAGGCCGCCGTTCGGCGATCTAAAACTGGGCTCATTCGCTCCTAGCAGTTCTATGTTGGAGGGAAATCAATTGTGGGATGCGGGGGTTCGTACCGCGTCATTCCCAGCGCTCGGAATGGCGCGGTACGAACCCCCACCCCCACAATTGGCTTGGGAAAGTGTGGGCGCTTTCTCCAAAGGGCGAGCGAAGCAAGCCAACGACCGCCGAGGCGGTCGCAGATTTGTAGCCCCGGTGTCGTAGGTCGAGCCGTCAGGCTCGGCCGAAGACCCGGGGTAGCGATGCCCACCAATAAAGCCCGAGGATGGAGCCGAAAACGACGAGGGCAATAGCCCGAAGGAGGTTCGTCTCCATCCTCGGGCGAACGCGGCGACGACGCAACCCGCGCCCTCAGGAGCACCCACCTCTCGATTTGCCGACTAGTCAAATGTGGGTCGTGGGGGTTCGTACCGCGACACTCCTAAGCCTCGGATGTCGCGGTGCAAACCCCCGCGACCCACATTTGTTCCGACGATCTTTCCTCTCCTAAAACGGCGAGCGAAGCAAGCCAACGACCGCGGAGGCGGTCGTAGATTTGTAGCCCCAGCGTCGCAGGTCGGGCCAACGGCCCGTCCGAAGACCTGGGGGTAGGAGACGATAACCAATCAAGCCCGAGGATGGAGCCGAAAGCTACGGCGCGAACTGCGCGTTGGAAATCCAATCCAACGCCAAATCCTTAACCATCGCCAACGACACGCCGTTCATGCCCGTCCGCAACCCATCGTACGGCATCGCGGGCATCTTCTTCGACTGGCAGTACGCCAACCAGTACGTCTCGTCCTCCAACCGCATCTGCAAGGGTCGCCGGGGATCCAAATAGACCGGCAACGCCCCCAAATTCAGGTCCATCGTGGCCGCAACCATGCCCCGCGCGCGCTCGAGCGTGGCCTCATCCCAGCCGTCGATGTCCTTCTTCAACGCCGCCACCAGCTTCGACTTGTCGAACTCGCCCGAATGCGGGAAGAGCAGCCCAAATCGCCAGCCCTTCTCACTCGGTGCCAGCACCGCCTCTTGGCGATAACTGATGCGCTCCGCTTCGCGGACGACGCGAAAGGCCGCGCCCCCCTTCCCAACCCCCAAGGTGAACGCCGTCAGCATCAGCACTTGAGGCGGAGCCGTCATTTCGGCGGTAAGGGACGATGTCGCGGTCTGGCGGCTCGGGACCAACTGACCCGGCTTCCCTTCGATGATTCGCCGACGACCTGCATCTTCGGGTGCCCATCCATCAAATCGCTGGGCAAACTCGGAGAGCCCTTCGCCCTTAAGGAAATCGCCACTCACGCAGACCGTCGTGTTCTCCGGCCGGAAAACGCGGCGGTAGACCCGCATCACGTCGGCTCTTTTCATCTCCGTGAAGTCCGATCGCCAAGGCGAGAGCATTTGCTCCCACGAAGATCGGCGACGGTACGGCGTCGAATCCAGCGTCTTCGTGATCGCTTCCTCGCGCAGATAAGCCTTGTCGAGCAAATCCCGAAGGATCTCCGAGGACAGCCGCAAGTTGCCGCGCGGGACCTCGTACCCGATTCGAACATGATCCGCCGCCAAGGTGACCTTCATGGGCTCACCCGCCATCGTCGCGTAGTTGAGAAGATCGAACCGGGTGAACGTCTCCGTTCCCTCCGGCAGGGTGTCCCGAATGATCTCCAGTGCCCCCCACTCCCTGGGCGTCAAAGGCGGAAGCTTGATAACGGCCTGCACGCAGACCCGCCCGATCCCAGGGCGCGGCAAGTCGCTAATCTGGACCTCCGGCTTTTGCGCAGTGGCGAGCAGCAGCAGGGCGAGGGCGCTCATCTTGAGGACCCCACGAATGTGATCGCCTTGTCCTTGCCGAAGCGAGCGAACTCCTTCTTGAACTGAGCGAAGGTCAGGCCCTCGAGGGCAACCCCAACATCCTCGGCTCTTGCCGTCGGATTGTCCAAGAGCAGAAGCCCCCGCAGATACCCGTTGCCACTGGGATCGGAAAGGTATCCCACTAGCCATCGACGCATCAAGTTTCGTCCGACTCCAAAAACCTGGGCAAGATCGCTATCCTCAAACTCGTCGATCATCAGCCCAACTCCGCCGGTCGCATCCGTCTGCCCGAAAGCGACCAGCCCGCGGGTTCCGTTTGGCGTGTAGGTGACAAAGGCGCCCGGAATCCGGGCCGTAATCCCAAATGCCCCCACCAGAGCCGCGACAGTGGCGGGATCGGTCAAGGGCCCCACCGGAACCGCCCGACCTTCGCCAAAGGCGTCGTCGACAGCGGCACGCCCCGATTTAGGCTCGCCGCGCGGATTGGCTTTGGGCGGATCACCGCGCCGCGAGAGCAAGAAAGACTTACCCAAAGAAGTCGCGTCCTCGATCTTGATCGGCCCCGAAATCACGAGCACCAAGTTCGCGGGTGCCAGCATTCGCTCCATCGTCTCTCGCAGACCCTCGGGAGTCGCTTTGGCGATGGAATCGAGATTGCCGCCGGCATCCAATCCGCTTTCCCCAAAAGCTTCT
>JBKJIP010000434.1:0-16778 GCA_046598515.1 Fimbriimonadaceae bacterium
ACTCTCGACCTCGGAACTCCGGAATTCCGCCGTCGCCTCACAGTAAATCGAACGGGCCGGGACTGAGACACCCAGTCGCTCCAACAGCTTGGCCGTTTCGGCTAAGGAACGCTTCATGTCGGGAACTGCCGGAACCTGAGCCAAGAGGGCTAACGTCAAGATCATTACTTTTAGCTTAGCGCAGCTTTCCCCAACATCCCCGCTTCGGGCGCAGAATTATCGGACCTTCTGCGAGTCAATCGAGTTGAACGAAAAGCAATCGGCCGCCAATCCTGCCGCGAAAACTGAGCAGTAAAATAATCCCATGGCAAAGCTGTACGTCGGGCTCTCCGGCTTCTCCTATAAGCCGTGGCAAGGCGAGGGCCGGTTCTATCCGGCCGATCTCAAGCAGAAGGATTTCTTCGCCTTCTATTCGGAGCGATTCAACACCGTGGAAATGGACTCCACGTGGTACAGAATGCCCCCCGAGAATGGCGTCCAGAACTGGGTAAAACAAGCCCCGGAAGGGTTTAAATACACCTTCAAAATGCATCGCGATGTCAGCCACATGCGCCGCTTGAAGGGCGACGAAGCCATCGCGTCCCTCAAATTCTTCATCAAGCGCCTAAAGCCCGCTCTCGATGCCGGCCAAGTCGGTTGCGTTTACATCCAACTCCCGCCCAACCTACGAAAAACAGACGATCGCCTCGTAGACTTCCTCGCCGCCTTGCCCGCGACGGCTGAGGAGAGTGAGACGCCGGTGCCTTGGGCAATGGAGTGGCGTCACGAGAGTTGGGACAACGACGAAGTGGCGCAACTCATGGCCTCCCACGGCGTCGCCTTCGTGGCAACCGATAACGACGAAACGAAGGGCGTCATGCACGACACCGGCAAGCTGGTGTACGCCCGAATGAGAAGGGAAGCGTACACCGATGAGCAGATCGCGGATTGGGCCGCCTGGTTCCAAAAAGGCCTCGACTCCGGCAAAGACGTGTACGTGATGTTCAAGCACGAAGACGAAGGCTCCCCCTGGCTAGACGCCTGGCGCCTCATCGAGCGAATGAAGACTGGTTAAGTGACACCGGCTTCCCAGTGTGTCCCCCGGGCGTCTTGCCCGGCTTAAAGGAGATTGGCCTCGTCACGATCGGCATGTTCGACCTCGTGACCACCATGATGCAGCTGAACCAGGGATTTGGGGAAAGCAATCCGCGCATCGGGACGAGTGTTATCGGTTCGGTGGTGGGCACGAGGGTATGGTGATGCGATGCTTGGTCGCTTCGTTGCCTTTAAGCCGGACAGAGTAGACGCTGAGGAATCGATTCGAAGAGCACGTGCCGACTACATCGAAGCAGAAAGGCGAAGGAGCGTTCGAAAGTTTTCAAGTGATCCTGTACCACGGGAAGTGATTGAACTGGCAATTCGGACCGCCGGAACCGCACCGAGTGGCGCCCACTTACAGCCGTGGCACTTTCATGTTGTTTCAAGTGACGAGACCAAGAAGCTGATTCGCATGCGAGCGGAAGAGGAGGAGCGAGAGTTTTACGCTCGGCGAATCACGCCAGAATGGAGGGCGGCGCTTGAGCCCCTGGGCACCGACTTTGAGAAGACTCACTTAACCGATGCACCATGGTTGATTGTTGTTTTTCGCCGGGACTATGAAACTCTAGCCGACGGAACGAGGCGCAAATGTTATTACATGACGGAGTCTGTCGGGATTGCGGTCGGCTTCCTAATCCAGTCTCTCCATCGGGCAGGATTGGCAACTCTGACCCACACGCCAGCTCCCATGACTTTCTTAAGAGAGGTTTGTGGGCGGCCGGAAAACGAGAAGCCCTTCGTGATCATGCCCGTCGGTTATCCCGCCCCAGATTGTGTTGTTCCCGATCTCTATCGTAAATCCTTGGACGAGATCACAACATTCGATGAGTAGGGTGAGCTGCCGCTTGAAACCCAAGCAACAGCTCGCAGTTGAGATTTACTTCTAGTGAGGCTTTGCCTCCACAATAACGCCAGCGGACGTGCAAGTCCAGTAAAGCGAACCATCCTTGGCCACAGCAATGTCAGTTGGCTGCGGATCGCCCAAGTGCACGTTCTCGAAGGCCATTGTAGCCAAATCAAGGGCCCGTACTTTGTTTTGCCCACCCATCGAGCCGGGCACGCCCGGCGTTGGAACCTCCGTCCAATAGAGTTTGTCGCAACGGTCATTCAAAGCGATACCGGTTGGCTTCATCAAGTTAGCCGCGACGAGTGATACTATGCCGAGGCGCGTCCTTTGCAGAATGACTCCCGCAGACTTGCAGGTCCAGTAAGCCGTTCCATCGTTGTCGACCACGATATCTGTTGGTTCCGGCTCGCCACGGGTTAGATTGAAGATCGAGCCGTTGGTGAAAACATCAACGGTGTTCGTGCCTCCCGCTCCGCCCCCAAGTCCGGGTGTGGGAACCTGGGTGAAGTATGTCTGGTCATGTCTATCTACGTAGATTCCAGTTGGATTGCTCAAGCCGGTCAGCAGCGGAGAGATTTGCCCCCAGCGATTCCTTTGGAGGATGACACCTGCCGAACGACAGGTCCAGTACAGATCGCCATTCGCATAGGCGAGGTTGGTGGGCTCAGGCTCGCCAGTACTGATTGTTGATCGGTGGCCGGTTCGCACGTTCATGGACTTGACGGCGTTCGTGCCACCGTTGCCTCCGCCGATTCCCGGAGTGGGCAGCTCAGTGAAGAACAAAGTTTTGAAGTGTCCATGACCGGCCACGGCGATGCCCGAAGGCTTAGCTAAATTTGAGGCGACGACGCGAAACGAGTATTGCGCGGATGCCTGGGTGCCGAGTGCAAGAAACGCCATGGCGGCCAAAGTCTTGATTGAAGAATTCATAACAGTTCACCAGATTCCTTGGGCGTGTTTGATGCCCAGCGATGAATGCACGACCCACGAAATTGGTTCCATGTCTTTGCTGAGACGGGAGTGGAACTATTTATCGGTGTTGTGCATTAGACGCAAGTGAGTTTCAGTTCGGCTAGATCCCAATTTGCATCCAGCAAATCTGATCTCGCGCAAGGAAAGGCGGGTGCCGCTTTGGACAGTCGCTTCTTACGGATGGCAGCAGAAAATCAGGCTGTCATGCTGCGGGTCGCAATACGGCTCTGGGAAGGAGACCGTAACGCTGCCGAAGAGACCGTTCAGGATGCTATCGTTTCCGCGCTGCGCGCTGTTCGTGATGGCAAGTTCCACGACTTTCCAAATTTTCGGCCCTGGATTCTGAAAATCCTGGTCAACTGCTTTCAACAAGAGGTCCGGCGGAATCGCCGCTTCGTCCCCCTCGAATCAGATGGCGCCTTTCTCGAGAAACTAGTAGCCAGTCGTGTCGAGCCGTTCGCTGATTCAGTTGATCCCGTTCTAATGGCCGCGATCAACACTTTGGGGCTCGATCAGCGAGCCTGTGTCGTTCTAATCGCCATCGACGGACTGGACTACGAGGAGGCCGCCACGCTCCTCAATGTCCCGATAGGGACGATTCGGTCTAGATTGGCGCGAGCCCGAATGAAGATGGCGAGCTACTTGGCAACAACCGAGTATGGAGAGTCAACGTGATCAGAGTGGTTAAACCGTGCTTTTGGATGCAACGAGCCTTGCTCAGGCTCTCTGAAAACCGTGGCCTTGGCCTAGCAGAGTGGTACGTCAAGGGACACCTAGCCCGGTGCCCCCAGTGCACGAAGACGCTAAGAGCGATGTTGTTCCTCCGAGACAAGATTGCGTCATCTCGCGAAGCGATCGAGCTCAACTCGCTGCTTTCTGCCGAAAGATGGCAACAAATTGAGGATGCTTGTCGAGACCGTGCGGACTAGAATGCCACCTTCCGTCCAGCCTGTGCGACGACTATCGTGTCCATCCAGATCATATGCTTGGATAGCCCCATCTCCCTCGGTCCCATCCTCCTCGTGGAGTACGTTTACACGAAGAACGGAAAGATCGCGGTATGTGACGCACCTCCGATCACCCGCCACTTCGGGTGATCGGAGATGGCACGGGGGCAGGCGGGATCACAGTGAACGCGACCGCGTAGCCTGTTACTATCGGACACCACGGGGCGCCTGAGCCACTTCCAAAGCGCCAATTGTGGGGCGCGGGGGTTCGTACCGCGCCATTCCGAAAGCGCGGAGTGACGCGGTACGAACCCCCGCATCCCACAATTGAATCGCCTCACAAACTATTCCGCCGCCGCTAAAAGCCGCAAATACGTGTCGTACCGCGCCGCGTGCATCTCACCCGATTCCGCCGCCTCCCGGACTCCACATCCCGGCTCGTGCGTATGCGAGCAGTCCCGGAAGCGACACTGCAGCCCCTCGAACTCAGGGAAGTGCCATTTCAGCTCCTCCGAATCCAGCTTCCCGAGCCCAAAGCTCCGGATCCCCGGGGTATCGATGAGCCTTGTGTTGCCTGGAAACTCATACAGACTCGAGGCCGTCGTCGTATGCGTGCCCCGGCCGTAGCCTTCACTCACATTGCCCGTATTCAAGTCGAGCCCCGGATACAGCGCGTTGATCAGCGACGATTTGCCGACGCCGCTATGACCAACGAAAGCGGCCATCTTGCCCTGAAGGTGAGCCCGAAGCTCATCCATCCCCTGCCCACTGAAGGTCGAGCAGAGGAAGATCGGAACCCCAAGGTCGGCATATGGCTGCAATAAGTCGAGTTCACTCTCGACCACAACTTCTTCGATCACGTCGAAGACCGGCATATAGAGGTCTCTCGGAGCAGCTGGCTCAACTTCCGGGCGATCCGGCGTGGAGTCGGGCAGGAGATCAACCTTGTTGACGCACAGCACCGGCTCCGCCCCACCCCTCTGGATAGCGATGAGATACCGGTCGATAAGCCGCGGATGTAGAGGCGGAGCCACAACGGAAACGACAATGCCAATCAGATCGACATTCGCCACGATGACCCGCTCCAGGTTGGCGTTGCCAACATCGGGGCGCGATAACATCGTCCGGCGGGGCCGGATGGACTGGACCATCCACGTCTGATGGTCGTCCGTCAGCCCGATCACGGCTTGATCACCCACAGCGGGGCGCTTCCCGCCGAGCTGACAATCGATGCCGCTAACGCGACAGGACTGGGTGCCGATCCAGGTCACCATGCCCTCGCGGGTCTCGATGATCCGCTTGGGCAGCGGCGCATCTTCCTTCAGGAGGCTGAGGACCAGGTCGTCGAGGGAGACCTTGGTCTTCTGGTTGCTTGCGGCGGGCAGACGCTTACGCAGCCCGCTGGCTTGCTTATAGAGCTTGTTGACTTCGTCCCGGGTAAGGGTGGCCAATCGTTCGGCCAGTAGTTTTTGTTCTTCGCGATTCAATTTCTGGTTCACCAAAGCGGTCGTGGCGTTCGTTTGGGCAGGCAAACGTGCCGTGAGGCGAGATGGCCGAACCGGGCTACGCAGTCAATTAGACGGCAGCCGGAGGCCAGGGTGAAGTGGAGACAAGCGCATTTTCAATTTTTTGCATTTCCTAGACCTCCTCAAGAAGTGAACCGATAATACCGGGGTGGCAAGCGGACATGTCAAGGGTCCCGCCGGTTCTCCGGCCCGGATTCCGACTGAAAGTGGAAAACTCCCAGCAACTTTTCGAGGGTGTGGGAACGTATTAACAGCATCGCCGAGGACCAGACCGTCTAAAACCCTGCCAAATGGGGTTGACCGGAGTTCGAGGGTAGAGGTACAGTTCTTAGCGTCCGGATACTGTCCATGGGGAAGCCTAGCTTTTACCTGGGGATGCTATCGGGAAGGAGGTAGTATTCTTGCGTAGCAAGATTTTAGCTCTGGTCGGGCTAGCCATATTGGCATGCACGGCAGGGGCGCAAAACAAGACATACACCGTCCGGCAAGGTGACACGATCAGCGAAATCGCTGGGAAGTTGCAAGTCAGGCGAGCAGAGTTAGTTGCCGTAAACTCACTCTCCAATTCGAATAAGGTTCATCCCGGTATGGTCCTGCGCGTTCCTGCGCGTTCCGTTAATGCCGCGGTTCCCGCCGCTCCAAAGGGAGCAGCCTATTACACCGTCCGCAATGGCGATAACGATTGGACTATTGCCCGGAAGCACGGAGTTACCCTCTCTCAGCTGAAAAGCCTGAACAAGAGCGTTAATTTCGCGAACCTTCAGATTGGAGCACGAATAGCGGTGCCCTCCACGAAAGTGGCGGCGGCGCCCGGCAAGAAGAGCCCCGATGTAAAAGTCGCGGTCAAGACCGTCACGGCTCAGCCCGCGAAGGTCGCTTCAAAAGTTTATAAAGTTCAAAAGAATGAGAACGACTGGATCATTGCCAGGAAGTTCGACACAACGACCAAGAAGCTCCGGGAACTCAATCCTGGCGTCGATACGAGCCTTCTGCAGATCGGTCAGGCGATCCGCGTCCCTGGCTCCGCCGCTCCCGTCATCGCTTCGAAGTCCAGCAGCACCAAAGTCGCAACGAACCGCATTCGCACTAAATTCGCGAAGGTCACGGGCGATAGCTGCATCATCCGACGCGGTGGCAAAGCCTCCGCCGAGGAAGTCGCCCGAGTCGATGCCGGAACGCAAGTTGCCGTCCTCGACTATCAGAATGGGTGGTACAAGCTTCGTTTTCCGAAGGGCACGATTGGCTGGATGCGGGGCGACCTGCTGAAGTCCGTCAAAACGATCGATGCGATTCGAGAGAATCGCGCCGGATCGGTCATCGCGAAGAACAATCCTTCGCCGAAGAAAACCTACGTGGTCAACACGAAGAACTCTGCCAAGAGTTCTAAGTCGACCGTAGCACAGAACTCGAAGCCGCCCAAGAAGAACCCGATCGTTCGGTCCTCGAATCGCGTCGCTTACTCGCGACCGGTCGCGCCGACCGGTGGTGGTCGCATCAACGGCATCCTTGCCGCCGCGACTTCCCGCCTCGGCAGCCGATACCGCTGGGGTTCCACGGGCCGCAATGGAACGTATGACTGCTCCGGATTCACCGGTGCCGTCTTCGCCCAGAACGGCATCAAACTGCCTCGCGTCAGCCGAGACATGGCCCAATCGGGCAAGTCGGTTGGCAAGGGTGAACTTAAAGCTGGAGACCTTGTCTTCTTCCACACGGGCCGCGGATCGCGGATCAGCCATGTGGGGATCTACAAGGGCAACGGTCAGTTCATCCATGCGAGCAGCGGCAAGGGTAAGGTCACGGTCAGTTCGCTGAACGAGGGCTACTACGCACGCCGATTCTCGACGGCACGCCGGGTAACGACCGGCAAAGCATCTTCGAGCAAGGTTGCTTCCAAATCCACCAAATCGGTGGCGAAGAAGGAAGAAGCCAAGATCGAAGCGGCTCCGGCTGAAGGTCCGTCCAACTAGGACAGGCCTGAAGGAAGGCCTCGCATCCTGCGATGCGAGGCCTTTTTCTTTTGCGGGTTCATTGAAGTTTCCCCGACAATCTTACGAGGGGAGCATTTGTTTCGCCCATCGGAAATGGGTGATTCTGTTAGACTGAGGAAGGACTAGATTTGGTGGCGAAAAACATCTTGAGAGGATGGGTTGTCTTTGCCGCTTGGGCGTTGCTGTGCATCACCCAGGCCGCTCACGTGCGTCTGCAGGGCGCTAGCGTTTACGTCAACGAGATTCTCGTGGTAACCCTGCGCGGCGGCCGAAACGCGGAGCGCGCAAAAACTGTCGCCGCCTCGTTCCAGAAGCTGACCGAAAACTCGGTCCTGACGCTTTCAAAAGTCGACAAACACACCTTCCAACTTCTGGAGAGTGACCGCGTCGTCATCACCGCCACCCGCGCCGAGGCGAAGGCCCAGGGCATGTCCGCCGAGGTCCTCGCCAAGACCTGGCAGAGCCGCCTCGAGAAAGCTATCACCGCCTCCCCCCTATCCATCAGCACCGACCGGCTCAAACTGCCCGAAGGTGGAGCGGGGTCGATCAAGCTTTCCGGTTGGCGTCTCAGCGAAGCCAAACTGACCACGGATAAAGCCACTGTGGCGACCGTGACCAGAAACGGGGACACCCTCAAAGTTCAAGCCAAGGCCCTCGGCGAGGCGGTCATCACTCTGCAAGTTGGTGACATCGTCAAAATGGCCCGAATCAGCGTCATGCCCGTGGCCGCGAGGTTTCCCCAAGCCTATACGGTAACGGTTACCGGTGATCCCGCCAGTTCGGAAACTGTGAAAGCCGCCGTTGAGGGCGCCCTCTGGACACGGACCCAAGTTCACGAATCCGCTGGCTACACCTTTAAGCTTCCCGATATCGGCACCCTCGGCTACGAGCAGTCCAGAACCTATGCCGTTCCCGTCAAGGCCACCTCGGAATCCGCCTTCGATGCCGAAGGCACCATCAACGTCATCGTTCGTAACGAGCCCATCGGCTACCGCGCCGAATCCGAGCTTTGGTATTGCAACGACCCCGAGAATGTCGAGAAGCCCGGCAACCTCTTTGCCGGACGAATAAAGGGTGGTCAAGCTGTCCGGATGCTCTACCACCACATCAACGCCAGTTCGAACGGCCTGATCGTGCAGGTAAACGCGGTCAACGAGTCCGATAAGCCCGCAAGGCTCCTGATCATCCCGGGCGACAGCAAACCTGACAAGAATCCGGTTCTGGCCGGGATCGTCGCCGGTGATCAGCTTCTGCGAAACTGGATCCGTTTCTCCGGTGAAGTCGTCACCCTTCCCGCCAAGTCTTCTTTGCCGATCGCAATGCGTCGCCTGAGCCCCGCCGAAACCATGAGTGGGCTGTGCTACCTCATGCTGATCGAAGGATCTCAAGACATCACCATTCGCGCCGATGCCGTGCCATCGTTCGACGGCGGTGCCCGCATGGCTGCGGCCATGCAGACGGCATCCCCATGGCGTCGACTGGGTCCTATGGGCCTTCGCCAGTTCTCGCCTGATCTGAAGCTGAGCCAGCACGTCTACCCCTGGCCCTTCAAGAACGAATTGGTCGAGTTTATGGTCGGTGGGCGCCACGGCTTCATCCGCCTTGGCCAAAAGCCGATCCCGAATACGACGGGCGGTCATCTCGACGGTAACTTCGGAGTCTTCTACAACATCGAAGCGAACTGCGAGAATCCGAACGGGGATATCGCAGAGGTCGAAGTGGTCTTCGAGGCCAGCGCCGGCTACTCCGGAGCGCTCTTCGTCCTGAACGGCGAAGTGCTGCGCACGCCCCTGCTTCAGCCAAAAGAAGAGGCATTGATCACCAAGTTCAAGCTGAATCCGGGTGAGAAGAGGAAGTTCACGATGATGTCCGTGCCCCTCTCGGGCAGCAGCTATCCGGCCACGATTGTGATTCGCCCCGTGGGAACCGGTTCCGGTCCCAAGCCGCGCGATATGCTCGCCAGTGGCGGGTTACTCCGCTGATGTTTTAAAAGGTGATCTGTGCGCAGAGCTGCCGACTTCATTGTCTACCACCGCGAGATCGACGGATTGCCTTACATATTCTCTTGCGCGAAGTTTGGAAGAGCGGAGCGTCCGAACCTTAGCCACGCATGGTCGATTCGTTTGCCTTACGATGCCCATGAGAATGGATTTCCAGCCGGCAAAGAACTAGGTCGTGTTCGCAAAATCGAAGACCAGTTGACCGGATCTCTCGAGAAGATCGGCGGAGTATTCATGGGGCATTCCATCGGGGGTGCCGGGATGACGGTCATCTTCCGCGCCCCTCGCCCGGCCCCGAGCGAAATTGAAGTCAAGACTGGCCTCCTCCGCAAAGAGAAGTTTCAAGTCATGAATCGCGAGGATCCCCAGTGGGAGTGGCATGTGGAGAAGTTCGCGCCGACTCCGCGTGAGGCTCAGGTTAGCCGAAACCGACAGTTAATGGACGCGCTTGAAAAGCAGGGAGACCGTCCCGAGATCGTTCGCCCCGTAGATTTCGCCGCCTTCTTTCCCTCCGCTGCCGATCGTGACGCCTTCCTTGCCGCAATCGAACCGCACGGCTATCGACTCAATGAGGAAGGGAGGTGGGAGGACGAAGGCAGCCACTGGTGCGGCCTCGTTCACACGACGGCCATCGACGAAGACACGATCGCCGACTGCTGTGTCCTCGTCGAAAGTCTGGCCAGCGCTCACAAGGGAGAGATGGACGGCTGGGCGACTCCCGTACAGACAGGCTAGTTACTCGTCCTCTACATTGAAGCCGATCAACTTGCCGGCTAAGAAGCGCATCGTCCAGAACTGCGTTCCCGTCCCGAAATCCTGGCGGTAGATAAAAAGGTCGACCTTCTCGTCCTTCCCTCGAGGCACGGATTTCTTGGTGAGCAACCTGAATGCCGTCGTCTTCTCAACGTTCGGCCAAAGCTCGTCGCGAGTAGCTTTGGCATTCTCTCGCGTGGAGAAGTCCTTCATTGCGGGCGAGAAGTCATCGAAGCTTCCGACGCCGGAGAGCGCCGTCCTTAACATAGTCAGGTGTTTCTCAGAGTCGCCACCGGCAGGCATAGGCTTCATGCGGAAATAGCTAATCTCCGGCAAAAAGTGGGTCGAGAGAATGTTCGCGATCCCGCCCAGTCGTCCGTTGTAGGTGTTGGTGTGCACCATCACCATCGTCTTCTGGGCCGGATAGCGGAAGTAGTAGCACGTGAATCCGTTTGTCTGGCCGGAGTGGTCCTTGCGCTGAAGCCCCCGAAAATCGCCGCTGAACCAACCATAGCCATAGTTGATCGTGTCTCCAGCCTTGGTCTTAGCCGAACCCCAAAGCTTGTTCCGTAAGTTGTCGGGCAACAACTGTTTGGTGTAGAGCGACTGATCCCACTTGTTCATGTCCTCCAGGGTCGAAACGATGCCGCCCGCGCCGAGGGTCGATGTCCATGCGATCGGCGGCTGTGCTACTCGGGAACCAGTCCGGCTGTGATAGCCAGTCGCCATCGACAGACCGGCGGGCCGATGCACGGCGTAGGTGCGCGTCATCCCGACCGGCCGGAAGAGCCGCTTCTCAAAGAAATCGCCGGCCGGCATTCCGCTCGCCTTCTCCACGATCATGCTGAGCAGGAAATAGCCGGTGTTGCTGTAGGAGAAGCTCTCGTCGGGCTGAAAATCGAGCGGCTTCTTGCTCGCCTCCGCGATGATTTCCTCTGGCTTGCGCTCCTTATTGTAGAAATCGTAACCCGCAATCTCCTCGTAATCCGGAATCCCGGACATGTGATGCAAAACCTGCTCGATCGTCGCTGCGCGCCAGGTTTCGGGAATCTGCGAGAGGTGCTTGCCGATGGGGTCCTTGAGGCCGACCTTCTTCTCGTTCACCAAGATAAGAAGCGCGGCGCCGACGAACTGCTTGGAGAGCGACCCGATTTCGAAGGAGGTATCCAGGCGATAGGGAGACTTGGTCGCTTCATCTGCGAGGCCAAATGCTTTCTCATAGACCGGTTTCCCATCGCGAAACACCGTCATGGCCACGCCGGGCCCGGCTTGAGCCGCCATATCGGCGATCTTCTTCTCAAAGACGGGCTCGGCCAACTGGCCGATAAGTGCGAGCGCGATAAGCAAAGGCATAGCGTTCAATCTACCGGGTCGTGAGCGCCGGAGTTGCCGGAAGACCTAGTATTTTGCGCCAGCAAGACCAAGCCTAGGGTGTCCGGAGTTCCCCTCTCCTTGATCGGATGTTCGTGCCGATTAGGGAGAGGCGGCAGGGGGTGAGGGTTCCGGAAGCTCGGAATAGGCTCCCCCTTTTAGGTTCATTGTCACCCTGTGCGCGGGGGAACCGTTGGGGAGGCGTCTCCGGAGCCTCCACAAAGGGACCAAAGGGGTAACCATGAGCGGTCTTCCCCCTTTGCGCCTTTGCGTTAAAGAAAGCCATATCCACCGACAAGCTCGGCGGTCCGCTAAGGCGAAGCCGTAACCGTCTTAACCTCAAGCGGCCGCGAGCTAGGTTTCACTTCCACGCCGTCCGGCATGCGAATCTCCAAGCGATCTAGCTTCAGCGGCTTGTCGCTCTCGACCTTCACCCGGATGCCCTTATCGTTCATCTCACGGAGTTCCTCAGCGCAAACCACCAGCGCATCGGCCATTCGAGCCGTATTGTCGATATTGTAAACACCACCCTGCCGAGCAGAGACATTAACGGCATAGAGCCCGATCATCACCACGAACGCCGAAACAAACCCTTTCCAGAATCCAACTTGTCGCATGTATTGTCGGACGTGGCAATCAGGAAAGACGTTCCCCACATCCGTCCGTCACAAGGAAGGGCGGGGACGCAGCGAGGCTGTTGCATTGTGTCCAGACCGGGAGGGCGAGCCTTGGCGAGCTAAGCCTTGTAGTTCTTCCTCAAGCGTCCGATTGAACCTGACCTGTCGGCAACTACCGCCCACGCGGGGCCCGATCCATCCCCGCGCTCCATGAAAGTCCAAAAATCTAAACACCATGCAAGAGCCTCCACCGTGCTCGGCTTTGCAACTAAACTCAGATACTTTCATGGAGGGCGGGGATGCATCGTGCCCCGCCTTCACGGCTACTGTTCGTCAGGAGCCGAAGCCCCGCCCGGCCCGAGCCGCCCCCGCTTCCGCAAATGATCCGTGAGGATGAACTCGATTTCGCCGTTCACGCTCCGGAAGTCCTCCGCGGCGGCGGCTTGCAACGCATCCCAGAGTTCGGGAGTGATGCGGAGGACGAAGGATTTCTTCTCGGCCATGGCTTAAAAAGGGGTCGATCCGGGGCTTGCAAAGCCCCGGAAAGGGAAGTTACGGGTACAGCGTCCCCGTGTTCAGCACCGGCTGCGCGGCGCTTTCGCTGCAGAGCACGACCATGAGGTTCGAAACCATCGCGGCCTTTCGCTCCGTATCGAGGTCCACGATGTTCCTCGCCGCCAAGTGAGCCAGAGCCATCTCGACCATTCCCACCGCGCCGTCCACAATCCGCTGGCGAGCGGCAATGACGGCCGCCGCCTGTTGCTTGCGGAGCATGACACCGGCGATCTCGGGAGCGTAGGCCAGGTGAGACAGTCGAGCTTCCAGGACGCGAACGCCCGCTCTGTCCAGCTTCTCCTGAATCTCCGTCTGCAAGTGCTCGCTCACCTCTTCGGTATTTCGCATCAGTGAGATCGTCTCATCCTCGGAATCATAGGGATGCCGCGAAGCCGAGTGGCGCAGCGCCGTCTCCGACTGGAGCGCGACGTATTGCCCGAAGTTCTCGACATCGAAGACCGCCTTATGCGTGTCCTGGACTTGCCACACAACGATGCAGGCGATCTCGACCGGGTTGCCCACCGCGTCGTTCACCTTCAATCGCTCGCCATTTAACGTCTGCGCCCGGAGAGACACGACCGTCTTGCTCAGAAACGGATTCGCCCAATAGAAGCCATCCTGCTTGACGGTCCCCTTGTAGCGACCGAAGAGCACGAGCACGCGGCTCATGTTCGGTTGAACAACGAAGAAGCCCGGCATCAACAGCGTCCCCACCAAGATCGTTGCGGTCATCGCAACGAACTGCATAGGCGTATTGCCCGGCCCTCCGCCGTCCGGCGAACTCCGAACCAGCGTGACTATGGACGCGACGAACGCACCCCAAACTAGGAACGTGACGACGAGCATAATGGCGCCCGGTGCCGCTTTGATTTCTTTTTCTCGAGTCATCGACTCATATCTCCTTGACACTGATATGATATCAGATCAGTATCAAGAACGGAGTCTGCGGTCTACAGATGAGTCAAAGGTCCCGCGAGCCACCTCCCCCTCTCCGCGAGGGTTCGTCTCGCGGGGAGGGGGCCGGGGCGTGGGGAAGACAGCCCTCCAAACATCCGCAAGTGTTGGTGTCACGGGAAGAGATCAAGGCCAAACATCCCAGAGCCCCCTATCGTCGAGGATGTGCTTTCTCGTAGGCCGAACGAACCTGCGTCAGGTCCAGGTGCGTGTAAACCTGAGTCGTCGCGATGCTCTCGTGTCCCAGCAGTTCCTGCACAGCCCGCAAGTCGGCGCCACCCTGAAGAAGATGCACCGCGTAGGTATGCCGCAACGTATGGGGACTTATCCGGTGATCGATGCCCGCCTTGCGTGCATAGGCGGCGATGCGAGCATCCACGGTTTGGCGGGCCATGCCCCGACCCCGATCCGATAGGATCACCAGATCCGATCCAACCTTTCCTTTCGCGGCAAGCAAAGGCCGCGCCGACTCCAAGTATCGGCGAACCCAACGCCCGGTCTCTTCCGGCAACGGCACCCACCGGGTCTTGCCGCGCTTGCCCGTGACCCGAACCGCCCCTTCGATCAGATCCATCTCCGCCATTCGCAGCGTGATCGACTCCGTCACCCGTAGCCCCGCCCCATAGATCAGTTCGATGAGCGCGCGATCCCGAATGCCTTCCTGCTTGGTCATGTCCGGCAGATCCAGCATCGCTTGAAGCTGCGCCATGGGCAATGCTTTGGGCAAAAGCCTCGGCTTCTTAAATCCGCCCGTGGAAGGCAGGTCCATCGACGGCCCCTCGTTCTGTCGCTTGAGGAACTTCAAGAGCGATCGCAGGGCGCTGATCCGTCGCTGCGCCGTCGTGGTCGCCAATGGAGGACCGAGCGCGGTCACGTAGCGCGAAACGAAAGAGGGCGTGAGCCCCTTCCAATCCGCCAACCCCAAGGACGCGAAAAATGTAGCCGCGTGCGAAAGGTCGCGGTTATAAGCCGAGATCGTGTGGACGCTCGCGCCCCGCTCCACCTTCATGTGGTCGAGGAACCAGGCGACGGGTTCGCCCCAAGCTAAGGTTTCCGCTTCCATACGTAAATCGTGGGCTGGATGTACATGAGGTCGTGCTGGACGTGTTTGCCGCGGGGATCTCCATACTTACTCGTCAGTTTGTAACTCTTTACGAGTTCCTCCCCAAACTCCTTAAATCGGTTGACCAATAGCTGTGGAATTTCTTTTAAGCCGGAGTGGCTCATGAGCCGGTTCGGATCCTCAAATTCGAAGCTCGAGTACACGACGTAATCCGGTTTCGTCTCTGTGAGCAGACGAATGTCCCAGTCGAACCGCTCGCTTGCATTCGGGGGCAGGTAACGCACAACCTTCGGCTTCTCCGTCGCCATCATCTGCCGGAACTGATAGATCGAACCCAGCGTCGGGTTGCCCTTGCTGACCACGGGCATCCTCGACAGCGCCGAATCCGGGAAAAGGGAAGGCGAATAGAACCAGGGGTCGGAGACCAGACCCGCTAGGCTTTGCGGCTGCGCCTCCTGCTTCAGCGCAGCCGAAGCCTGATCGCGCGGGTCAGGATTAAGCATCCAGGAAGTCATCCGGGCACTGATGGCGGCCGCCTGGCCCAAGGCGAGGATGCCAGCGGCCGGGATGAGTCTCCACTTGCCCCCCTTATCATGCGCCCAGCCTACGAGCCAGCCGAATCCCGCCGCCAAGACCAGAACGAGGGGGAATGTGTAACGCAGGAAGGCCACTTCCGCCCGACCGATCAGCAGGTAGTAGGGAAGGGCGAATGCCAGAAGCGCCCACATCCAGGCCTTGCTCGCTGCGGGTGCTGGATCGTCTTCGGTAACCGTTTTTTTGTGGGCCAAGCAAATCACAACTCCTACCCCCGCGAGGATGAGAGCAAATGGTGTTACTGACTCGATCAAGTTCCCGATGTGCATCCAAAAACCGGACGGCCTGCCCTCGAAGACGAGCCCGTGACCCTCGGCCGTGTGTGCCATCTCGAACTTCACGCCCTCCATGAACTTGCCGGATTCCAGCAAGGCACCCGGAGTGGCCACGAAGAAGGCGACCAGAGTAGCTGCGAACCCGATTCCCGACAGCTTCGCCCAGTCCGGCCGTTTGGACAGCCAAAGCGCGACGATCAAGGTGAAGACAGCCAGAAATCCCGTGTACTTCGTGCCTGCGCTGAGGCCAGCGAAGACGCCCGACCAGATCGCGAGCTTCATCGCCAGCTTCGGCGAGAGCTCCTCATCCTCCAGAAACCGCAGTGCGAACCAGGCGGAGATCACGAGCAGCGCGGTCGCCATGATGTCGACTGTCTGAAACCGAGAATGCACCAGCAGGCCTGGCGCCAAGGCCGTGACCAGCGCCCCCAAAGAAGCCCCCAGCAGGTTCGTTCGCTTCCGCAGAATCAAGAAGACGAATACCGGGATGAGCGAGCCGAAGATCGTCGAGATGATCCGCCCCGCCATATGGCTTCGCCCCACGAACTGCCAGTCCGTCAGCGTCGGCGAAGAAGGCGGCTCGCCCTCGACTTGCGGCATGTGGCCCCCGTAGACCCCGACCATATCGGTCGCGATGCGAAGGGTGGTCAGATACAGCGTCCCGTAGTTATAGAAGCCCGGCGTGAAATCCAAGCCCCCCGGTTCGATCGCTTGGGAGTAGTTCCAGATGACCTCTTCGTCGGGGTGATACGACTGGTGGTGCGTCTCCGAAGGCAAGCCCCATCCGATGCCGATAAGGCGATAGCCGAAGGCGACCACAAAGATCAGCAAGGGTAGGAAACGCTTGAGTTTGTCCATAGACGATCAGCCGGCAACGGCAACCGCTTCCGGCGCGCGCTCCGCATAGAAGTCTACGGTACCGAGGAACGCGCGAACCAGGATCGGGTCGTATTCGCTGTCCATTCCGCGCAGAAGTCGGTCCCGAGCGAGCAACGGCCCCTCGCGCCGCTCCGCCCAAGCGAAGTCGTGCGCCACCTTCAATATCCGCGCTTCGAGGGGAATATCTTCTCCATGCATGGCCCAAGGCAGCAAGTGCATCCGCACGATCGGTGCCAGCTCCTGAAGGGAAGGGATGAGCTCCAGCATAGCCGCACTGATCTCCGGATACCGGTTGTACGTCATGTGGTCCGCCTCGTTCCAATACATCATCGGCTTGCGGTTCACGAGCCCGAACGGAAT
>JBKJIP010000027.1:0-13447 GCA_046598515.1 Fimbriimonadaceae bacterium
CGAGCCGTTAAGCTGTCCTTGCGAGCCGTGGTGATCAGCTTCTCAGCTACTCGCTGAAGCTCCTTGGCGCGGCCAAGAGTCGTATGAAGATAGCCGTGCCGGATTAGCTGGCGCGTCAGGTTGGTCAACAGGGCCCGGCGCTGATCGCTGGGCAGACCAAGTTTGCGTCGATCTACAAGATGTCTCATTAGAAATCGTCGTCCTCGTCGTCATCGAGCAGGTCGATCGCTCGGTAGCCACCCTTCGGCGGCTTGAGCTCAAGACCATGCTCTTTCAACTTATCGCGGACTTCAACCAAGGACTTCTTACCGAAGCCGCGAATGCTCGTTAAATCAGATTCCGTCGCCGTGGCGAGGGCACGAAGCGTCAGAAGGCCAGCGCGGCGGAGGCAGTTAAACGTCCGCTGGCTGAACTCCATCTCCTCGATGCGCATCTCGGGGATATTCGAGAGCTCGGGAATAGTCTCCTCTTCCATGAAGTCCGCATCGAAACCGGCTTGGCCGAGATCGAAGAACAAGTGGAAGAACTTCGCGAGAATGTGGGCGGCTTGGCTGACCGCATCGTTCGGCGACACCGCGCCGTTCGTCCAGACCTCCAGCACCATCCGCTCGAAGTCGGTGCGCATACCGACACGGGTCTGCTCGACGGTGTAGTTCACCTTCTTGACCGGCGTGTACTGGGCGCCCATGGGAAGAACGCCAATGATGCCCTTGTACTTGTCTTGCTTTTCAGGAAGGGTGTAGCCCGTTCCCCAGCCGACATAAAGGTCCATCGAAAGCGTTGCCTTCGGATCGGAAATCGTAGCGATGTAAACCTCGGGGTTCACGACGGTAACGCCATCCGGTCCGGTGACATCGGCGCCGGTTACGGTGCCGGGGCCCTTCACATTGATGCGCAGGGTCTTGTCTTCGGTGGGAGGGCCGTCGTCGGTATCCAGCTTGACGGCCAGATCCTTGAGGTTGAGAATGAGCTGAGTCGTGTCTTCCTTCACACCGGGGATCGGCGCAAACTCGTGAGAGACTTTATCGACTCGGATCGCGCTCACCGCGGCGCCTTGGATGGAGCTCATCAGGACTCGGCGAAGCGAGTTGCCAATGGTCTGGCCATAGCCGCGCTCGAGCGGCTCGAGCACAAACTTGCCGTATTCGGAAGTGAGTTCGAGGGTTTGAATGTGTGGCATTTTTAAATTGGGTTGGTGTGACGAAGAAGTGCGGTTAGATTCGGCGTCGCTTTGGAGGCCGGCAACCGTTGTGCGGGATCGACGTTAGGTCGATAATCGCCGTCACTTCGAGACCGGAGGCCTGCAGCGATCGGATCGCTGTTTCGCGTCCGCCGCCGGGACCGGAAACATGCACTTCGACTTTGCGAACACCATGCTCCTGGGCGGCCTTGGAAGCCTTCTCCGCCGCGACCTGCGCGGCGAATGGCGTGCCCTTGCGGCTGCCTTTGAAGTTCACGGCACCGGCGCTGGCCCACGAGATCGTGTTGCCGCGCGGATCGGTAATCGTGATCAGCGTATTGTTGAAAGACGCGTGAATGTGCGCGACACCGGCGGGAATATTCTTCCGCTCTTTCTGCTTTCCTTTGGAAACTTGCTTTCTTGCCATGGTCCTTTACTTCTTGGCCTTCTTCTTGCCGGCAACGGTTTTGGCCTTACCCTTTCGAGATCGGGCATTGGAGCGAGTGCGCTGACCGCGGACCGGCAAACCGCGGCGATGGCGGAGGCCGCGATAGGAGCCGATCTCGATGAGACGGCGAATATTGCCCTGGACTTCGCGGCGCAGGTCTCCTTCGACCTGATAGTCCGCATCAATCACTTCACGAAGCTTTCCAACTTCGGTTTCGCTCAGGTCTTTGACCTTCTTGGTCGGATCCAAACCGGCCTTCGCGATGACGTCATGGGCATTATGTTTACCGATCCCGTAAATCAACGGAATCGCGTACAGAATAGCCTTTTCGCGAGGAAGGTCAACACCAGCAATACGTGCCATCTACTTCGTCTTTCTCCTTAACCTTGGCGCTGCTTGTGCTTCGGATTGATGCAGATAACCCGCACAACGCCGTTGCGCTTGATAATCTTGCACTTGTCGCAAATCTTCTTTACACTAGCTCGAACTTTCATGATCCAAACCGAACCTTACGCCCGTCTGTTGGAATAACAGCGCCGTGGGCATGCGCCGCCGTTTAGGCTGGGCGCGATTCGAGATTATACCGAACCCTTCGCGGGAATTGCCACGCGCATCCGCGATTTGTTGGCGGTGTCGCCGCAAACATCACAAACCGCCTTGTTCCTTGTGACGATTCTGTGATGGTTCGGTTGTTACCACTCCCTCACTCCCGGCACATCGCCGGATTTGAAGGGAGTGAACTCGATGACAACATTTTACTTGAAATTGGCCGCCGGCCTTGGAGCTCTCGCCCACGACGCCTTTTCGTCGGCCCAAATGAACTTCACAAGCCGTCTCTCGACGCAGAATTACAACTATCTGTAGGGCGGCGGCCCCGACGCCATCCAGGGACACTTACCTGAACACGGCGGGCGGTATGGTCGCCTCGGACACGATGGAGAAGCACTTCGCCCAAGAGGGCGAGGGCTGGTATCCGCCCGCGAACATTCATTGGATCGCCGGCGTCTCCGTCGATCTCATTCAGACCTATGCCATCACCGGCCCCCTTGGGAACGCGAGCAGCGTTTCCGGCTCAGGATATACGAACGTCTCGAGCTTCATCGAGGAGGATGGACTAGCCCTCATGCGAAGCTCCAACCCCGGGAATGACCTCGTACTCGAGTTCAGCCTGACCGCCGCGACGGACTATCGGCTCAACGGGCTGTTCGAGACCACAGATGGAACGAACCTGCCTGGACAGCTCGCCCTTCAGCGGTTTGACGGAATCGTATGGCAATACGTACACACCTCCCTCTTCTTTCCGGGATCCAAGGGCGCCTTCGATTGGTCGGGAACGACCGGACCTGGAAACTACCGTTTGCTCGCCCAAATCCAGCAGGGCACGTTCGGTGATGAATCCCGAATGGGTGCCTATCAATACAACCTAACTATGGGTGCCGTGCCCGAGCCGGCGACCATGGCCGTCCTCGGTCTCGGCATCGCCGCGATGCTGCGAAAGCGACGAGGCTGAACAGGCGAAGTCCGATGTATGATGGGCCATGGATTGGCCCGTCATACGCCATTACGATAACGAGAACCTGAGGGAGATCTCCCTCCCGATCGGCGGCATTGGAACCGGCTTCTTCTCCTTGGGAGGACGGGGTGACCTTCGCGATTTTCAACTGATGGGCCGCCCCAATCGAGGGTGGAAACCGATGTACGCCCACCTCATCCTGTGGACGAAATCCAAGGCCGGGGCCAAGATGCGGATCCTTGAACAGGATCTCCCGGGTGGCTTCGCCGGAGACTCCGGAAATCCCGAGGTTTTCGCCGCCTTCCCGCGATTCAAAGAAGCCCAATTCGAGGCGAGCTATCCGTTTGGGCGTGTTCGACTAGAGGACGACGACACCCCGATCGACGCGACGATCGAAGCTTGGAATCCTCTGATCCCCCACCATACGGACGATTCCAGCTTGCCGATGGGGATGCTGACCGTAACTCTCAAAAACAAGAGCAAGGAAACGATTGAAGCCTCGCTCTCCATGCTCATGTGCAACATCATCGGTTGCGACGGGATTGAATTCGATCTCAAGGACAACCTCACCGAAAGGGTAGAGACGGCGGGCTGGACAGGCATGCGCTGGCATAAGGCCCGGGAGGAGAAGAAGCCCACGGTCGGAACGATCGCAATCCTGATGAAGGGAGGCGACATCCGAGTTGCCCGGCGCTGGAAGTTCCGAGATCGGCCATGGGAGGGTGAGCGCCTCGGGATTCTCGACGAGATTCTGGAGAAAGGCTTCATTCAGGACGATGAGCCGAACGCGCCATGCCCACCGAGCCCCCGGGATACCTGGGATTCCTCAGTTCACTCCCTGCTAAGCCTTGCCCCCGGCGAAACAAAGAGCGTGCAGATTCTGGTGACCTGGCACTTCCCCTGGCGAAACGTGGAGCTGGGCTGGAACTTCTCGGGATCACCCGAAGACAAGATCCGCGGCAACCACTATGCAACCCGGTTTAAGGACGCCACCGATGTCGCGGCAAAGGTCATTCCGGAACTGGACTCGCTTCGAAAGCGAACCGTGGAGTTTGTACAATCGGTAGCGAAGCGTCGCGTGCCCGATGCGCTCAAGGAAGCCGCCCTGTTCAACTTGGCGACTTTGAACAGTCACACTTGTTTCCGGCTCGAGGACGGCTCTTTCTTCGCCTTTGAGGGTTGCAGCGGCACGAACGGCTGCTGCGCGGGCTCGTGCACCCATGTCTGGAACTATGAAGAGGCGACGATCGATCTCTTCCCGGAGCTCCATCGCTCGATGATCGAGAACCACCTCAACTTTGGCCTCTCACCAAAGGGCGCCCAGCGCTTCCGGCAGTCGATCCCCATCAAGAACGCAACCTGGGGACTTGCCGCCGCCGATGGCCAAATGGGGATGGTCATCCGCGTGCTCCAGCAGTATCAGCGCGATAAAGATCCGGCCTGGCTGAAGGAGATGTTTCCGAAGGTGCGCCAGATGATCGAGTTCGCTTGGCAACCCAAAGGCTGGGATGCGGACAAAGACGGCGTCATGGAGGGCTCGCAACACAACACCTACGATGTCGAGTTCTTTGGGCCGAACCCGATGATGACGGTGTACTACATTGGAGCCTTGCGGGCAGCGGTAAAGATGGCCGATGAAGTGGGCGAGGCCGCCTTTGCGAGCGAGTGCCGCAGGCTTGCGGACAAAGGCTCGAAGTGGGTGGACGAAAACCTCTACAACGGCAGATTCTATATTCAGAAATCGATGCCGAGCACGGGAGGCTGGCAAGAAATGACGGGCGGCATGGGCGAGGACAAGGACCCGCCGTTCCAAGTCGGCCCGGGCTGCCTCATCGATCAACTCGTGGGCCAATACAAAGCGAATCGCGCCGGCTTGGGCGATCTACTCGATCGATATCACATCAAAACGACTCTGAAGAACATCTTCAAGAACAACTATCGAGAGAACTTCCGCGACCACTATCACAACATGCGGACATTCGTGGCGCTGGACGATTCAGGAACCCTAATCTGTTCATATCCGGACGGTGGCCGTCCCGCCGTTCCCTTTCCTTACTGGGGCGAGTGCATGACGGGATTCGAGTATCAGCTCGCCGTCTTGCTCCTCGATTACGGCTTCAAAGCGGAGGGATTGAAAGTCGCCAATGCCGTACGAGACCGCCACGATGGCCGCCGTCGCAATCCGTTCAACGAACCCGAATGCGGCAGTTACTATGCTCGTGCCATGGCGGCGTGGGCGCTTCTGGATGCTTGGGAGAGTTAGAAAAGCCGGTCGCGCTGCTCCAACTCGAGCAGCGCAATCTTGCGCGGCAATCCGCCGCCGAAGCCGACGAGCTTTCCGTTGGCACCGATCACTCGGTGGCAAGGGATGACGACCGGGATCGGGTTTCGGCCATTCGCGAGACCGACGGCCCGGGAGCCGTCCGGATTCCCGATCCGCCGCGCGATTTCGCCGTAGCTGGTCGTCGTGCCGTACGGAATCTCCTGCAGGGCCTTCCAAACCGTCATCTGGAAGGCCGTCCCCGAAGGCTTGAGGGGCAGGTCGAAGTCGGTCAGCTCCCGAGCGAAGTAGGCGGCGAGTTGGCGAGCGGCTTCCTTGAATACGGGCAATTCGGGATCGACCAAAGCGTCCGGCAGGGGACGCGGTTCGCCCATCCAGATTTCGGTGATGAACTCACCGTCGGACGTGAGCGTAAGCGGGTCGATGAGGCTGGGAACAGTGGTTCGATAGTTCATTTCGTCTCCAAGGATTTCCAAAGGTGGATCACGGCGTAAGCACGCCATGGCCGCCACTTTTCGGCGGCGGCGATCATTTCGGCGGGGTTCTTCACGCCGAGGGCCATTCGGATGCCGACATCGCCCGAGGGAAAGGCGTCGGGATAAGCCAGAGCCCGCATCGCGATGTACTGGGCGGTCCACTCGCCGATACCGGGGAGCGTCTTGAGGTCTTCTATGACAAGTTCGGGGTCGCCGTTCGGTTCGAGCTTGAGATCCGAGGCGGCGAGGGCGACGATTGTCTTGCCCCTGGCGCGCGGCATGCCGAGAACGCTGACTTCCTCGGGATCGGCGGCGGCGATCACTTCACGTGATGGAAATGTATGCGTTAGGGCCTCAAAAGGTGTCTCTATCGGTTCTCCAAAGCGAGTGGCAAGTCGCCCCGAGAGCGTCGTTGCGGCGGCAACTGTGACCTGCTGGCCAAGGATGGCCCGGACGGCCATCTCGAAGGAATCGAACGCGCCCGGTACGCGAAGCCCAGGATTCTGGACGAGATCGGCGAGCGCCTGATTGATGGCATCGGGCTCGGCATAGAGATCGAAGAGTCTCTTGACGCGGGTGATGACCTTGGGGAACACGGGGGCGAGAGAAGCCGAAACCTTCACGAGGAGGCGATCCAAAGAGGGTGCGACCTCGATCCACCCGCGGTGCTTGCCCATTCGGACGGTCCGTCGATAAGTCAGCCCCTCGATGGCTTCGACGCCCAATATCAGGCGACCGCTGAGGAATCGCAAATGAGCGGGGTAGTCAAAGGGTGGGCGGAAAACGAGTTCGGCGGCGAGGAAATCGGGGGTTGTCCGCCGCTGCCTTCGCACCTCGAGGGGCGACATCCGGTACTGCTCCTTAAACTTCGCATAGAACCGGCGTTCGCTGGAAAATCCGCTCGCATAAGCGACTTCGATCGCGCTGAGATTGGTATCTCGAAGCAGCCGCTTCGCCATCAACAGCCGCTGAGTCTGGGCCAGTTCGATCGGGCTCACGCCGTATTCGGTTTCCACCACCCGCCGAAGGTGGCGATCAGTGATGCCGAGCTTGGCGGCAAGTTGGGGAAGGTTGAGGTCACCGAGAATGCCGTCTTCGATAAGGCTGTACGCCCGCGTTGCCAGTCGACTTACAGAGTCGATCGGGGCCCTGCCGGGAGCGAGTTCGGGACGACACCGGAGACAAGGCCTGAACCCCGCCTTCTCCGCGGCGGCGGCGCTGGGATAGAAGGAGCGATGCTCCTTCTTCGTTTGGCGAGCGGGACAAATGGGCCGGCAATAGATCCCGGTGCTTTTGATCCCGACGAAGAAGACCCCATCAAAGCGCCGGTCCTTCGCATCCATCGCCGCGTTGCAGATCGTGGGATCAAGGTTCATGTACCGATTATTACGCGGTTACGTGAGCTTGACACTGCCGTTTTCGGACATGGAAGCGAAAATCGTAAATCGTAAGTCGTAAGTCGTAAATCGTAAATCGACGGATGGGGAGAGGCTGGGTGCGGCGTTGAACAGCTAGTCAGTTCCTGTACGTCAGGTTGCGATTTGCGGAGGCTCTTACAAAAAATCGGTCATTCAATGTTCTTACCTTTGATGGCAACAAAGGCAGCTAGGAACTGAGCGCAGCGCTTAAGCTGGCGAGGAAGTTAAGCATGGTGAAGTTCACCTAAAGTTGTCCCAGAATGAGTTGCCAGAGCTAGTGGTTGGTGTTAGCTCATCGCCGTACGTATGAAACGTGTACAGCAGCAGGACGACAAGTGCCAGCATCCACCAAAACAGTTTCCTGTTCTCATCGTCTATGGTGTTGCCATAGTCTTCACTCTGCTTAAAGCGTCTTAGAAAGTTAAACATATGGTCACATCACTCGCCAATGCAATACGTGGTGTGAACCCGCCCTCAATCCTTCGCGTATCCTCACTCTCAGGTTCCACGCCCGCCGATTTACGACTTACGATTTACGAAACGGCAGTTTACGGAATCACTATTCCGCATGCAGCATCGCATTGATCTGCCGGCGAACGTCGGGCATGGCCCAATCAGTGGCTTCGCGCAGATTCTGCTCCGCTTCCTGCCATCGGCCGGTGGCGCGTAGCTGCCGGGCGAGGCCGAGGGTGGCGATCGCGGCGTTGTTGCTGTAATCCTGAGCGGCTTCCTGACGAACGGCCCGAGTTGAGGCTTGGCGGTAGAACTGACGCGAGGTTTGGTACAGCGTCAGCTTCATCCCCGGATTCGGTTGGGTCTGGGCGCGATCATTGTAAAGATTCGCGAGCGCGGCCATGTAAACCGCATTATTCGGGTCAAGGTTCAAAGCCCTCTGATAAGCGGCTTCGGACTCCGCGAACTGCTGTCCGACCTCGGACTTACGACCAAGCTGTGAATAGAGTCCAGCCAAGCTCTTCTGCTCTTCCTGAACACTTACGGGATCTTTCAGGGCGGAAAGCAGCGTCTCGTGCTCCTCGATCTGCCTCTCGATCGTGGTCCCGGCCATCGTGCTATCTAGGCGAACTCGGGTAAGCCGATCTGCTTCCGTGAGCTCTTTGCGGTCGACCATCGTCTTGACCGCCGAAACGGAAATCGTTCCGAGGGCGATGGCGGACCCGAGAACGCTCACGCTCACCAAGAGGCGCGAACCGAATTCCCAATATTGTCTGCCCTTCAAACCGATCATTCGATCTTCCTAACTTCTTGTTCGATCCGATCCCACACCGGTGTTCCCGGTGGGGCCATTTCTCTCGCCCGAAAAAGTGCTGTCCGCCTGATTACGTCGGGCAACCCTTCCAGATTCGCCGCCTGAGCTTGCTTTTCGTAAGCTTCTGCGGCTCTCTCCATGTAGGACTGCATTTGCCCTCCGTTCAGTTCGCTAGATTCCGATTGTTGGCGATATCGATCGCCCAAAACTCCGTATTCTCGCCAGGAAAGCCCGTCCGGGACAGCCGGAAGAATCGTACCGAAATCGGGCCGAGAATTGGTGGCAGTGGATGATCCGGTGGGGATTTCGGCGGTGGAAACCGGCGGCGAGTTCGGCGTGAACGGAGCATTCTGGCGCCGATTTGGGGATTGGGCCGCATCTGGCGAGGTGAACACGGCCAGGATGGCGAGGAGCATCGCGAAAAACGTGGCCATGACCAAGAAGATCAGCGCGACCCGCTTGAGGGTCGCCGAAGTTTCCGGCCGCATCATCGGCCGCCGAGGAGGCGGCGGATAGTAGATCATCGGCGGCGGTGTAAATCCGGTTGGCTGTCCCGTTTGGTGCGGCCCTGGAATGTAAGGGTTATAGCCGTAAGTCGCGGGCGGCGCGGTGGGAGTGTATTGCTGGGGCGGAGGCGCGACGACAACGGGCGGTGCGTACGGATTCGAATAGGAATAAGGGGTCGCCATGGGCGGCGCGTAGTTGTGCATCACCTGCCCATCCCCCATATTCTCCGCCTGCGCGATCGCGTCGATCATTTCCCGCGCAGAACTGAAGCGTAGGCCGGGCGATTTGTCGAGCGCTCTCTGAATGACCTGCCAAAGAGGATAGGAAACGGCGCCTGGCTGGGTTGGTTCGTTGTTGAGGATCGCATGCGTGATGGCGATGACGCTGTCGCCTTGGAAGGGTTTTTGCCCGCCCAGCATTTCGTACAGCAAAACGCCGGCGCTAAAAACGTCGCTCCGAGCATCGATCTCACCGCCGCGGATCTGTTCGGGCGACATATAACTCGGCGTGCCGAAGACTTGGCCATCGATGGTGAGGTTTGGCTGGAACGTCAGGCGGGCGATTCCGAAGTCGGTGATCTTGATGCCGCTCGTGGTGAGCTGGATGTTGTCCGGCTTGATATCGCGGTGGACGACGCCGTTTGCATGGGCATGATCGAGTCCTTCGAGAACCGCGTTAACGATTTCGATGGCTCTGCTATGCTCGACCAGCCCCTTCGTGTCGAGTTCGTTGCGGAGGTTATGGCCGTCGAGATACTCCATGGCCATGAAGTGCTTCTCGCCATCAGAGCCCACATCGTAGACGGTCATGATGTGGGGGTGGGCGAGCCGGCCGGCAGCGCGGGCTTCGCGTTCGAATCGCTCGATCCGGTCCTTTACCTGGGCGGGAGTGGAGCCGTTGGGAATCGCGAGTTCTTTGAGCGCGACACGCCGATCCATGAGCGGATCGTAGGCCTCGTAGACGATATCGTTCGACCGCGCGATTTCGCGGATGATCTGGTACTTACCGATCGCGGTCGGGGTCTGGCTCATATTCGGAAAACGCGTCCCCTATAGATTACGTCGGCAAGTTGCGCATTCGCCATCTGGAGCGCTGTAGGGCTTGTGGTTCGATGAAGGAAGGACTCAGCGGACTCGCTTGGGATGCGGTCCCGGGATCACGTACACTCGTCCACGGTCAAAGTCATCCAGAGCTTCGAGGATTTGTGGGATGCAGGCAAGCTGATTCTCGAGAACATTCGGGTGAATGTCGAGC
The DNA here is from genome assembly GCA_046598515.1 of Fimbriimonadaceae bacterium. Classification (GTDB taxonomy): domain Bacteria; phylum Armatimonadota; class Fimbriimonadia; order Fimbriimonadales; family Fimbriimonadaceae; genus JANJUB01. The sequence continues at coordinate 10,345 of JBKJIP010000027.1, forward strand.
ACGATCAAGCAAAACGGGCGGCCTTGCATGCTTTGCTGGTGCGGCATGTTCTTATCGGCGGTTAAGAACACCACGAAGTTTTCCTCTGCGACCTTGGCCAGTAAGGCACCATTCTTAGTTCCTTGCCAGCCCAACCCGACGACATGGGCAACGTCATGGAGGGAGAAACCGGCGACGAGGCTTTCATCCAAGTTTTCGTCGAGCAGAATCTTCACGAGGCAAGATCTAGTCCGATGGATCGGCGAGATTCCCTACTTTGCCACTCCAAAACGGCCTCGGCCTGCTCGCGCTTAACGCTGGAATAGCCTTCAAGAAATCGGTCAAGCGAAATTCCCACTTCAATGTGATCCAAAAATGTCGCCAGTGGAACGCGAGTTCCTCTAAAGCAGGGGGTTCCGCCGAGGACTTCGGGATCCACGGTAATGATTTCGACCAGCTCGTTCGGAATTGTCATTTAATCTCCCTCGCATTTATTATGATTGCGCATCTGCTGAACGGCCGAACTTCCACGAGGCAATGATTCAACCTCACCACTCTTTAGCCCAATCCGGTGCCGCAACGCCTTCGAACTTGTATGGATTCAGATCGGCGACCAGCTTAATCTCCCCCTCGGGAAATCCGCTCCAGGCCCAGAGGCAACCGTGCTCTCCGAATACGATTCGACCTTGACCATCCACATCCACCCACTGCGGATGCCACGCTTTCGGAGCCCAAGCCCGGCGTTCGACGCCGTTTTCGTCATAAACGCTCCAGCGCTCTCGGATCGCCCAAGTTTCGCGCCGCAAGAATCCTCTCGCGAATGGCTTCTCCATGAGCCCGCTTACCTCGGTCTTCCACTTCGGGGATGATTCCTCGATCAGCTCGTTGATCGCCTCCATGTCCGGAAAGCGGCCCATGTTTCCCAAGATGTCGAAGAGGTCCTTCGTCCGCTCCATCCATCCGGGGTTGACCAGAGTAGTCTCCTCTTCTCGGCGCTCGACCCAGCCTCGTGCTCGGAGCCTCGTCGAGAAAATCGGCTCATCTTCCGAACCCGAAAAGCCCAAACTGGTGACGCGGATTCTCTTAGGCGGCTTCAGAATCGCCCGCCACATGCCCGGAGCCGGGTTCAGCGCGATCTCAGAGTTCGACTTCCAGATTCCCCCACCATTCCACGCCCCTCCCGAGAACCATAGTCCAATCGCCGTGAAGTAGGGTGGCCGACTGATCGCCGTCCACCCTGCGCATTCCCAGAGATTCTCAGTGGGATGCTGGTTCTTGTCTCGATGACTTTGCGAGTAGTTCGTCGCGGCGATGACCAGATAACGAGCGTCGGGGCTGATATCGCAACGCCTCGTATAGATTCGGCCCGATAACCATTGGCCAGCGGTCACGGCATCGCTGTCGAAGTCCCACATCAACTGGAGACAGAGCTTGGATGGGCCCCGTCGGAAGACGACTGCTTTATTGGCCTCAGTAGCCACGATTCCATCTATCCGGGCGGTTTGGGGAGGCGTACTCATGGCTTAACTGCTGATGAACGTATTCGATGAATGGCCTACCGACGGCCGTCCCGGCTGTAGAATAACCTATGCTTCGCGCTTTTGCCGCCGGTATCGCCGTCGTTTCGGTGATTACAGTTGGAATGACCATGCGTCCGGACGATAAGAATCGTCCGCATGCGATTTCCCTCCAAGAAGCCGGAATCGGCAAGGCCATGCCCGCCTTGAGCGGCGAAGACCTGGCCGGCAAGAAGGTGGACCTGAACTCGCTGATCGGCAAACCGCTGGTCATCGCGCTTACGAGCACGACTTGCCCTCTGGCCAAGAAGTTCGCTCCGACTCTCGCCACCCTTGAAGACCGGTACAGCAAGAAAGGCGTACGGTTCGCTTTCGTGAACCCAGAGGAGGTTTCTAAGCTGGAGTTGAGCAAAGCGACAAAGGCTCTCGGCTTCGACGGACCCTATGTCAATGAGCCGAGCTGGATCGATGCCCTCAATGCCCAGACAACCACAGAGGCCTTCCTCTTCGACGCCAAGGGCAAACTCGCCTACCGCGGTGCCGTCGACGATCAATACGGTATCGGCTACTCGCTGAACGCACCAAAGAATCGCTATCTTGCCAACGCGCTCGATGCCGTTCTTGCCGGCAAGGCTCCCAAGCTGGCCGCCACATGGGCACCGGGCTGCGTTCTTGAATCGCCCGCGGCGAATGAACTGGCGGTGAAGTATTACGAGAATATCGCGCCCATCATCCAAGAGAAATGTGTTTCCTGCCATCGCGACGGTGGCGTCGGTCCCTTTAAGCTCGACAGTTACGAGGCCGTCAAGAGCCGGGCGCCGATGATCAAGTATGTGATCGAGAAGGGCATCATGCCGCCGTGGTTCGCGAAATCCGACGGCAAGAAGAGCCCGTTCCGTAACGACATGTCCTTGAACGAGGATCAAAAGAAGCAGATCTTCGACTGGATCGAAAATGGCACGCCGTCCGGTGATCGCTCCGCCGCGCCCAAGCCGCTCAAGTTCGATCCGAATTGGCATGCGGGAACGCCGGATCACATTATTCGCATTCCCCAGCCCTTTAAAGTCCAAGCCACGGGCTTCATGCCTTATCAAGAAGTAGTTGTTTCCACCGGCTTGAATGAAGAAAAGTGGGTGCAGGGGATGGAAGTTAAGCCTTCTGCCCGCCAGGTTGTCCATCACGTTCTAATCTTCATCCGCGAAAAGGGTCAGGAGCGCCGAGAGAATCCCGGGGAAGAAGTTTCCAGCTTTTTTGCCGCCTATGTGCCGGGCACGGATAGCCTCACCTATCCCGACGGTTTCGCCAAGAAGCTACCGGCTGGGGCGAGTCTCAAGTTCCAGATTCACTACACGCCGAACGGCACGGCGACCGAAGACCAGACCGAGCTCGGACTACATTTTGCCGACAAGCCGGTAAAGCACGAAGTTCTCACCGCCGGCATCGCCAACCTCTTCATCAACATCCCGCCCGGAGCTGAGCGGCACCCGGAGACATCGGCCATTCCCGTGCCTTTCGATGCGAAGATCATGTCCCTGATCCCCCACATGCATGTCCGTGGCGTTGGGGCTCGATACGAACTCACGACGCCCAACGGAGAGACGAAGACG
>JBKJIP010000060.1:0-3984 GCA_046598515.1 Fimbriimonadaceae bacterium
AACGGGGCGTTCTTCTTGCCTCACGCGCTGAACTTCATGAACGGCTTCGATCAGCCCCGACCAACCCCAGTCGAGGAGTACGGGCCGCGCGCTTTCAGCCACGGGACCAACGATGGCTACAAATTCTTCCTCGAACTGGGACCAATCTCGAACTCGCTTGCGAAGTTGGGAATGGACCGCGGGCCGGTTTGGCTGCAATGGCTTTTGAACGAGGATTACTCGGAGTATTGGCAGTCACAGAACGTTTCGCAGCATCTGCGGCGGGCGGGCAAGGTGCCGGTGCTGTTCGTCGGCGGTTGGTTCGACGCGGAGGATCTCTATGGTCCGCTGAAGATGCACGCGGCGGTCGAGAAGAACACGCCGCAGAACCTGACGAAGATCGTCATGGGGCCGTGGTATCACGGCTCGTGGAATGGCGGCCCCGGAGATAATCTCTGGGATCAGCAGTGGCAAGTGAAGACCGGCGAAGACTTCCGCCTCAAGATGCAGAAGCCCTTCTTCCGTGCGCATCTCTGGGACGCGAAGGGTGACGATCTGCCGGAAGCATCCGTGTTTGACACGGGCAACGGGCAGTGGCGAGCTTTTACCGCTTGGCCTCCGAAAGCAGCGTCGGCGAGCTACTACCCCCATCCCGACGGCACGCTCGATAACAAGGTCGACGCGGCGGTCGGGGCGAGATACAGCGAGTGGATCAGCGACCCGAAGCGGCCGGTGCCTTCTTCAAACACGATTTCCATCGGCATGCCGCGGGAATACATGTTGGAGGATCAACGATTCGCTTGGAAGCGGCCGGATGTGATGAGCTATCAGACAGCGACTCTCGATCAGGATATAACCGTCATCGGTCCGATTCGCGCCGATCTCTTCGTATCCACGACGGGCACGGACAGCGACTATGTGGTCAAGGTGATCGACGTCTTTCCGGACGACTATGCGGGCAAGTCTCCGCGCGAAGCGAACTACCCGATGGGCGGGTACCAGATGATGGTGCGTGGCGAGCCTTTCCGGGCCAAGTATCGCAATTCCTGGTCGAAGCCGGAGGCGATGGCTTCGGGCAAAGTGGAGTCCATTCGCATGGAGATGCCGGCGATCTGCCACACGTTCCGGAAGGGTCATCGGATCATGATCCAGGTTCAATCCTCCTGGTTCCCGGTGGTCAGCTTGAACCCGCAAACGTTTACGAAGATCTTCTACGCGAAGCCCGAGGAGTTCATCAAGACGACTCAGCGGCTGTACATGTCGGGCAACAATGCGACCCGTATCGTGCTTCCGGTGGTTCAGTAGCCTTGCATCCGATCACGTTCGTGACCGGCCCGCCGGGGGCCGGTAAAACGACTTTGTCCGAGGGTTTGGTGGCGGGCGTCGAGTTTGGCGTTCATATCCCGGTCGATGACATGCGGCTGTGGGTGAAGAGTGGCTTGGCGGATTCCGTGCCCTGGACGAACGAATCCGAGCGGCAGTTTCAGATCGCGGAAGAGGCGGCGGTGGCGGTGGCTCGGCGGTATCAAGAGGCGGGTTTTCTGGCCGTGATCGACCATTGCCGCAACGTCGCCCGTTTGGACTCGCTGATCGCTGGTCACCTAGCGGATCGACCGGTTCGAAGAGTGCTTTTGCTTCCGCTTTTGGAGGCGAATTTGCGTCGGAACCGGGATCGGACGAACAAGGATTTCGACCCTGCGATTCTGGACGACACGATCCGGTTCACGAACGATATGTTTCGGAAGTCGGCGGCGGAGGGATGGATCGTGATCGACAATACGGCGATGCCAGCGGAGGAAGCGCTTCGGCTTTTGCAGTCGCGCACGTAATCAGTGTCCAGCCAATGTGGGGCGCGGGGGTTTGAACCGCGCCATTCCGGGCGCCTTGGGTGCTTCTGGGTCCGTAAGCTTTTTCCCATGCGCTGCGAGGCACGTTGCATCCTCGCACTCCCTTGGCTTTGGGGATCGTTTGGACGCTTTTTCCTGTGCGATGCGGGGCACTTTGCATCCCCGCCCTTCCTTTGTTTTTGGGGATCGTTTGTAGGCTTTTTCCTGTGCGATGCGGAGCACTTTGCATCCCGCCCTTCCTTGTTTTTGGGGATCGTTTGTAGGCTTTTGCCTATGCGATGCGGGGCACGCTGCATCCCCGCCCTTCCTTGTTTTTGGGGATCGTTTGTAGGCTTTTGCCTATGCGATGTCGGGGTACTTTGCCACCCCGACCTACACTATTCCGGTTCTTAGCAGATCCTTCAGCATCACCAAACCCACCACCCGGCCATCTTCCACGACCGGGATTTCGCCTACTTTCTTGGGGAGGTTCTGGAAGAACTCCAGAGCTTCCAGGGCTAGAAGCTCGGGGCTGAGGGTGTAGACGCCTCGGGCCATGATTGTCTCGGCGGTTGCCTCGAAGGGGGCGGGGGAGGCTAGGAAGTGGCGACGGAGATCGCCGTCGGTGATGAGTCCCAGCAGAGCGCCGTCTTCCGAAACTACGCACGCGGCTCCGGCTCCGGCTTGGGTGATCGAGCGGAGGACATCCAGGACGGGGAGGTTTGGGTCTACGAGGGAAAGATCTCCGGCTTTGCGCATCACGTCGGCGACCCGCAAGAGTAGGCGTTTGCCGAGCGTGCCGCTGGGGTGGAACTTCGCAAAATCTTCGCTCGTGAATCCGCGCGCTTCCATGACGGCGACGGCCAACGCGTCGCTCATGGCAAGCATCACCGTAGTCGACGTTGTCGGCGCAAGGTTGTTTGGGCAGGCTTCCCGGCTGACTTGCGTATCGAGGACGAGGTCGGCCAAACGGCCCGCACTCGAATGCGGTCGGCCGGTCATCAGAATTGTACGCGCGTCGATCGCGGCGAGGGAGGGGAAGAGGCGGACGAGTTCGTCAGTTTCGCCGGAGTGGCTGTACATCAGAACGATATCGCTCGACGTCACCATACCGAGATCGCCGTGCACGGCTTCCGCGGCCTGGAGAAAGAAGGAAGGCGTGCCCGTGCTGCTGAGGGTGCCCGCCGTTTTGCGGGCGATGTGGCCGCTCTTACCGATGCCGCAAGTGATTACGCGACCGGTGCATGACAGGCACCATTGGATGGCGGTTTCGAAGCTCTCGCCGAGATTCGAAGCCAAGTGGGAGATCGCATTCGCTTCTTCCCGAAGCACCCTTTTTCCGGCGGAGGACATGGCGTAGAGTCTACTCAGCCCATCGTCTGATGCTGGTCCGGATCGCGCTCTAGCATTTCGCGCACTTCGGCGGGAATGGACATTGCCTTGCGCTCCCCGGCCCCCATGAGGACGTGCCAAGTGTGCCCTTGGGTGGTTACCTTGCCCGTCGTCTCGTTCACGACCTCATAGTCAAATTTCATGGCGGCGCGCTTAACTTCGGCGAGCTTGATGCGGATGGTGACCCAGTCGTCGTATTTGACTTCGCCCTTGTAGCGCGCATAGACCTCGACCACGGGCAGGAAGAAGCCCATGTCTTCGAGCTGATGATAGGTGAAGCCGCGGTCGCGGCACCATGCGCCGCGGGCCTGCTCGAACCAGAGCATGTAGTTGCCGTAATAGGCATGGCCCATCTGATCCGTTTCGCCATAGCGAACGCGGATGCGTTCTTCCGTGATTTCGCGCACGAGAGAAGGGTACCTAGGGGCTTCACTCAGGTGGTAGCTCGTCGGGCGGAGCTTCCGCTCCGGAGCCTCGGAGACGCCCGAAGGCCGCGTCGCAACTCCTCCGGCTGTCGCCTCCGTCGCCTGCGGCGCGCCCTTCGGGCTTTATTGGGTCGACGTGCCTACCGGAGGTGTTCGACCTCCGGCTACTATCAGCGACCCCCTTCGGGGTCGTCTCGCTTGCTTCGCTCGCGCAGGGGGAGGGGTGCGGCATGAAGGGGCTTTGGCTCTCTGGCATGCGAAGTCTGGTCGGCTCGCCACACATGGGGGTGTGGCGTGAACGACCGAGGCCTCACTTACGAGAAGCGTTCGCTCGCGCAGGGGGAGGGGTGCGGCATGAAGGG
>JBKJIP010000067.1:0-3367 GCA_046598515.1 Fimbriimonadaceae bacterium
GGCACGACCGAGAACCACGCTTGGTGGGGCACTTATGGGCCAACGCGCGGCTTCCGCTCAAAAGATGGCTTCACAGTTCGCCCGACCACGGGCAATAACATGCAGATGTACTTCACGCGGAAGTTCACCCTCGAACCGATTTCGAAAATGACCGAGATCATCACCGCCCGCAACTTCAATCTCGAAACTCAGTCCGGGGCACCTAACGGGCCGAGCATCATCCAGCTCTACGGCGAGTACAAGGCGCGCTACCGCATTCAACCCGCGGATGCCTACATCGTGGGTCAGAATGGCTTCAGCGAGCACACGGAGAGCGCGCTGAGCCACATCACGGGCTTGGATCGGGTGGATTACGGCGTGAAGAAGAACTACACCGTCTTCACCACCAAATCTTTCACTACGGATAAGCGGATCTATCTCAAGGCTGTCCCGGCTGACAACCGCGTCACCGTCTCGATCGCTCCTTACACCACCCTCGCCGCTGGCCAGAAGTCAAAGCTTTTCGGCTTCCAAGCGTTCTGGAACGGAGGCCCCGCGCCCTCCACGCCGGTTAACGTTTTCGTCATGGCCGTTATGGACGGCAAGATGGTCTCCAAGCAGGTCAGCGTAACGCCGGTACCACTTCGGGATCTGATCGTTCCCGCTACGATTCATGGCGGGCAGACCGAGGTCGGCACCGTCCTGATGGGCAATGGATTTGATGGCAACGTGACGTTGACGGAGACGAGCGACGCGCTCTCGATTGTCCCTGACCAGTTCATGACCCAGGGCAGCATCGGCCAGTTCCAGATTTTCACAACCACCGTGACTGCGAACAACACGGTGAACCTGAAGGCGACCTTTGAGAACTACACGATCACCCGCACGATCGTCGTCGTTCCCGCTTCGGTCCTGAGCAAGGTCGAGTTCATTCCCGTGACCACCCAGGGCGGCAATCCCGTCAGCGTTAAATCGAGCCTGACAAAGGCGGCCCCGTTCGGCGGTGCCCGCGTCAAGATTACGAGTTCGTCGACGGCCGTGCCGCTGCCGGCCAATATGCTCGTCCCGCAGGGTTCGGTGGCGGGAACGGTAACCGTCAACTCGAATCCCGTCATTATCGGCCAGACCGTCACGGTCATCGCCGTTCTAAACGGTGTTTCGAAGACAGGTGTGATGGTTCTCACGCCCTAACGCCATGTAGAGTGCGGTGCTCCCGCACCGCTTTCTCTGCGAAGGGTGCTTCGCTGTTCTTCACCTACCAGCGGGTCTCCACTGATAGGTGAGAAGCATCAGTCACCGCAAATTTAAAAGCGGTGCGGGAGCACCGCACTCTAAACTCACTACTTCGCGAGGTTAGGGTTGTCTTTCATGTACTGGTCAGCGGTCTCTTTGGTGACCTTGACCGTTTCCAGCACGATCTTCTTATCCTTCGGCATCGTGCCCTTCAGCATATCGGCGGCTACGGCGATACCTCGGCCGCCGGGCGTCGGATACTTGAAGGTCGCATCGAGCTTCCCAGACTTGATCATGTCGACTACTTCCTGCTGGCAGCCGTCGATTCCGACGAAGAGGGGCGCTTTGGCGGAAGCCGGTCGGCCGGCGTCCCAAGCTAGGCGAGCGCCGATGGCCATTTCATCGTTATGCGCGTAGACGCAATCGATGACCTGATCTTTTTGCAAGAAGGTCTCCATGTAGGAGCGAGCCTTTTGGCGCTGATAGCCGCAGTCGTCGCCGTTGATCACGGTGATGCCGGGGTTCGCCTTCATGATCTCCATGAAGCCCGCCGCGCGGTCTTTGGTGGGCGTGGCCTGGGCGATGCCCTGGATCATGAGGACGGTGCCCTTACCGCCGAGCTTATCGGCAACGAACTTGCCGGCTTCGCGACCAATTTGGACGTTGTCGCCGCCGATCCAGCAATCCCATTTGTCGCCATCGATGGCGCGGTCGAGGAGGACGACCTTGATTCCCGCATCATGAGCTTTGTTGATGGAGGTTTCTACCGAGGTCTCGGTCGGAGAAACGAGCAGAACCTTGGGATTCTTGATCACGAAGGTGTCGATGATGTTGTTCTGCTTGTTCGCATCGCCACCGGCGTCCTGCATGTCGAAACTGAAATCGGCAGCATGTTTGGCTGCTTCCGCCTTGGTATCGGCGTCGAAAACTTTGCGCCAGGGATCTTGTGAGTTGGCTTGAGAGAAGACGACCAGGGGCTTCTCGCCGCTCGATGCGCCGGCAGACTTAGTGTCCGCCATGCCGCTGGAAGTGCCCGTGCCGCCATCGCTACCGCCTGACGAGCAACCTACGATCATGAACGCCGCTAAGAGCGCGAGTCCGAACTTCATTGTTATGTTCTCCTGTTGAGGTTCTGCAGATACACCGCAAAAAAGATAATGACACCTTTGAGGCCCTGACCGACCCAAGTGTCGACGCCCTTGAGAATCAAAAGGACGTTCAGGCAGACGATGAAGAGCCCGCCGATGAACGTGCCGAAGATGGACCCGACGCCGCCTACGAGGGAGGTTCCGCCGACTACGGCGGCGGTAATCGCGTCGAGTTCGAATCCCTGGGCAGCGCTGGGGTCGCCGTTTGTGTTTCGGGCAGTAAAAATCAGGGCGGCGAGAGCGACGCAGAGACCGTTGAAGGCATAGGCTCCGACTCGGATTTTCGTGGTGGGCAACCCCGCATAGCGAGCGGCCTCTTCGTTGCCGCCCAGGGCGTAGATGTTGCGCCCAAAGACGGTTCCGTAGAGGATCATGGCCGCGATGCTCGTGATCAGGAGCATGATCCAGGCGCTTCTAGGGATGCCGAACATGGGATCGATCAGGAACTGGAGCTTGTCGTTTAGCCCACTCACCGTGCCGCGATCAGTGTAAATGTAGGCGACCCCACGAAGCGTCGCCATCGCTGCTAGGGTGACCACGAAGGGCTGCATTCGGGTGACTGAAATGAGGTAGCCCAAAAGAGCACCGACGCCGGTGCCGACGGCCAAAACGTACGCCGAAGTGATGCCGACGGAGGCATCCTTGACGATCCACGTGGCAATGATGCAATTCAAAAGGGCCATCAGAGACCCGATGCTAAGGTCGATCCCACCCGTGAGAATCACGAAGGTCATCCCGACGGCCAGAATGCCGGGGACGGCGAGCTGGTTTAGGATGTTCGCGTAGTTTGAAGCCTGATAGAAAGTTTTACGCTCGAGGCCAGCGGCGACGGCGAGGAGGATGATCAAGCCGACGAGGCCCTGATAGCGCTGCAGCGCCCCCAGGCTCCTCCCGATCCAAGGCCAGCTTCCCATCCGCACGGATTTTACGCGCTTGGGTTCCCCCGACGCCCGAGGATCGAGTCGAACCTCCTACGGGCTATCGCCCTTGTCGTTTTCGGCTCCATC